>JAEPMR010000031.1:0-19218 GCA_017643845.1 Marivivens sp.
CGGTACGGATTTTCAAGCCGGCCAGATCGTCAGGGGTCCGCACAACACGCTGGGTGTTGGCAAAGTTACGCCAGCCGCCGGTGTTGCCAATGGTCATCAGGCGAATGGTACCGCCGGAATCCTCAAGCGCCTTCTGGCGGAGCAGGTTGACGAATTCACCACGCAGAACTTCCTCTGCAACGCGGTCATCACGCAGCAGGTACGGAAGGTCGAAGATCTGAACATACGGGAAGATGCCCGCAGCGCCACCAGAGGTGGAGATATAGACGTCAAGCGAGCCGTCGGCGATGCCTTGCAGACATTCGGCACCATTGGCGCAGAGCGAGGTGCCAGCAAAGATTTCGACTTCGATCGCGCCATTGGATGCGGCTTCGACGAAATCCTTGAACACCACGATGCCGTCGTAGTCCTCGTCATTGACGTTCGAGCCGACCACGGCGCGAAGGTTGTAGTCCGCCGCGAATGCCGGAAGGGCAATCGCTGTCGCGGCCAGTGTTGTCATCAGTTTTTTAATCATATTTTCCTCCCTTTGGAATCTTGATTGGGTATTTCCGGGCTATTTGAGGAACCCGAAGAACTCGGGCACTGCCAAGGACAATGCCGGAATGTAGGTGATCAGGAAGATCACAACGATTTCGATGGCCAGGAACGGCAGGATGGTCTTGGCGATGGTTTCAACTTTTTCGCCACTGACCGCGCTTGCCACGAATAATATCAACCCCATTGGTGGTGTCGCGAGACCGACGGTGAGGTTGACGCTCATGATGATCGCGAAATGGACCGGATGCACGCCCAGCTCGATAAAGATCGGAGCGAGGATCGGGCCGAGGATGATGATCGCTGGACCCGCATCAAGGAACATTCCGATGATGAACAACAGGATATTGATCAGGAACAGCAGGATCAGCGGGTTTTCCGTGAGTGAAATGACCCATTCCGCCAGTGTTTCAGGCAGGTGCGAGAGGCCAACGACGGCCTTGAACGCCATCGCCGCGCCGACAAGCAGAAGGACGACGGCGCTGGTCATCGCGGCACGCGACAGCACGGCCGGGAAATCCTTGAGCTTCATTGTACGCAGGACGAAGAGCGAGATGATGACCGCATAGCCTACCGCGACAGCCGAAGCTTCGGTGGGTGTGAACACACCGCCGAGGATACCGCCGAGGATCAGGACCGGCGTCTGAAGTGGAAGAACGGCGCGTTTGCCAGTCAGCCGGAAGGCAGGGGACACAACGCGACGCAGCGCCATCAGCGCGAAATGGGCGATGATCAGTGACCCGAGGAACACGGCCCAATGGCTTGTGGCGCTGGACTCTTCGGCGAGCGGCCAGACGAGGTAGATAAAGCCAGACAGATTGAGGCGTGCGAGCAGGAAACTAAGCCAGTATTCCGTGCCCTGCAGCGGCGTGTCATCCAACTCGACCTTCTTGGCAGCAGGAAGCTCGTATTTATCGGCAAGGAGACGCACCATGACCATCAGGCCGACGCCAACCATCAGTCCTGGAATGATGCCACCAAGGAACAGGGCGGCGACGCTCTCTCCCATCACATAGGCGTAGATGATCATGATGCCCGACGGCGGAATGATCGGACCAATGACCGATGACGCGGCGGTGATCGCAGCGGCAAACCGGCGGGTATAGCCTTCTTTTTCCATCGCGGGGATGAGCATTGAGCCGAGCGCGGAAGTATCGGCCACGGCAGAGCCGGAGAGACCCGCAAAAAGAATGGAGGACAGGATATTGACCTGTGCAAGTCCGCCGCGAAGGTGGCCCATCAGCGCCTGCGAAAAGTCGACAAGGCGCGTGGTGATGCCACCGCGGTTCATCAATTCACCGGCCAGCATGAAGAATGGAATCGCCATCAGAGGAAAGCTGTCCATCCCGTTGTAAACATTGCGATAAAGCAAATTCCAATCACGGGTGGAATCGGTGATCCAAAGCAGGATTCCAGGCGAGGCCAGCATTGCGAAGAAGACCGGCATGCCCACCAGCAAGAATACGAGGAAGAGCGGAAGGAACCATACAAGCATCGGGCTACTCCGCTGACATCACGCGCTGGTCAGGCACTTCGCCATAATCGGCGTCTGTGAACAGCATGTGGAGGTTTTTGAGGATCATTTCGACATTCACCACGATCATACCGATGAAGCCGACGTAAACGGACATATACATCCAAGCGAGCTTGAGCCGGATCGGATCACCGCCGATGAGCTGCATCGGGATCTTGAGTGAGCTGGAATTGAACAGCCAACCGGACTTGATGTGCTTGATCCCCAGTTGCAGCGCGATGACAAGTACGGCGAAGGAGATCACGAGGATGCAGAGATTGAAGATGATCCCTGCCCGGCGGCCGAGAAACTCCTGAAACATATCGATCGAAACGAAGCCGCCCCAGCGATAGGCCGACGGCGCCATGAGGCCCGTCATCCAGAGCATGCAGAAACGCGCGGCCTCGTCCGGCCACGCAAGCGCGTTGTTCAGAACATAGCGGAAAAAGACCTGAAGCAGAATGACCGCGACCATAACCGCAATCGCTCCGGTCGCGATCCAGCGTCCCACCCTCAAGACATAGGTGATCACAAGCTCCAGCGGGCTGATAATCACGTGCATAGGCGTAGCCTCATGCGTTCCTCCCTAACCGCGCCATTTTTATTCGGCGTCTAAGATGATCCTGTGGGAATAAAATCATTCGCGCAAGCGCCGCGTGCCGGACGGGGGCGACATGCCCGAGAATGCTAATCGCAAACGGGTGCGTTCGAAGCTTTACTTTGCTCAAAAATTTTCGTTTTAGTTGGTAAACGAAAAGGAAATTCGGTGAACACGGCGCAACGACATGATCAAATCCTATCTCTGCTCACAAGCAGAGGGCGCGCGTCTGTCGAAGAGATTGCCAAGGCAATCGGAAAGACGCCGCAAACCATCAGGCGGGACCTGACGACACTTGCGACACAGAACAAGGTCGTGCGGTTCCACGGCGGGGCGTCACTCCTCGCGGGCATCGAATATACCAACTACGAGGCGCGGCAGAATATTGCGGCTGAACAGAAATCGCGCATTGGGGCGGCCTGCGCCGCGATCATCCCGAACGATGTCGCGGTTATGATCAACTCCGGCACCACCACTGCAGCGGTGGCGCGCGAACTGGCGGGGCATACCGGCCTACGGGTGGTCACGGACTCGGTCAAGATATCCTATGAAATCAGTTCATTTTCAGGTGTTGAAGTGATGGTTCCCGGTGGGCGTATCCGGCCATCCGACGGGGCGATTGTCGGCCATCAGGCGATTGAATTCATCGCCCAGTTCCGCCCGGACTTTGCGATCATCGGAGCGGCGGCAATTGCGCGGGACGGTTCACTGCTGGATTATGACATGGCCGAGGTCGCTGTAGCGCGGGCCATGATCGCCCATGCACGCAACGTTATCCTGTGTGTCGACAGCGGTAAATTCCATAAAATGGCGCCTGTGCGGATCGCAGGACTGTCGGATATAAATGTGATGGTCACCGATACCCGCTGTTCAGAAGTGCTGCGGCAAATGTGTCAGGCGGAACGCGTTCGCGTGATCGAAGCGTAGTTTCGAGATTTTTTTCGTTTTGAAAAAATATTGAATTTTTCGACCAACCGGTGCCGACCACGCTTGGAACCGGACCACCAGTCGCGTTTAATGAGCGTGGGACTTTCGCCATAGATCGGGACCGCCCTTGTTACTGCCGACACCTTCTCTCAGACCGGACGCTGCCAAACGGGGACGCACATGACTGCCGTTTATATCGTGGGCGTCGCGGTCGTCGATTATGTGTTTTCCGTGGATGTATTCCCTACGGCCGCCGAAAAATACCGTGCAAACAACGCCGAAGTTGTGGGCGGCGGCTGTGGTGCGAATGCTGCGGTGGCGGTGGCGCGATTGGGTGGAGCGGCGCATTTATCGGCGCGGCTCGGAAGTGATCCGGTCGCTGATACGATTCTATCGGACCTGCGGGCAGAAGGCGTGAATGTCGATCAAAGCGACCGGAGCGGCGCGGCATCTTCGTTTTCATCCGTCTTATTGAACGCTGAGGGCGAAAGGCAGATCGTTAATTTTCGCGGTTCAGGGTTGGTGGAGAGCACCAATCACATCCGCCCTGCCCCAGACACCCGCGCCATATTGGCGGACACGCGGTGGACCGAAGGCGCAACGGCTGCGATGCGGGTGGCCCGAGAAATGGGGATTCCCGGTGTGCTGGACATTGAGGCCCCTGCCGAGCGCGCACCGTTTGATGCGGCGAGCCATCTGGCATTCTCGGAACAAGGGCTTGCGCATTTCTATCCCGAACTGGGCCCGGAGGACGCGATCAGGGAAATCGCAGCCGCACATGGCGGCTGGGTCTGCGTCACGCGCGGCGCTGAGGGTGTGAGTTATTGCGGGCCGGAGGGTGCGGGGCATGTGCCTGCATTCAAGGTCGATGCGGTCGATACGCTGGGCGCGGGCGACGTATGGCACGGAGCATTTGCCCTGCGGCTGGGCGAAGGCGCAGACGAGATTACAGCGGTTCGGTTCGCAAATGCGGTATCGGCCATCAAGTGCACGCGAAGCGGCGGCAGAAAAGGAACGCCGACGCGATCAGAAACGGACGATTTCATGAAGGAGATGGGGCCATTCAACTGACATCTGGAAAACTTTGGGGCCTGCGCAGAATGGCGGACGCGCGGGGAATTTTCAAAATGACGGCTGTGGACCAGCGTCCACCGATCAAGGGACCAATTGCCAAGCACCTCGGTGTGGAACAGGCACCGTGGGATCAGGTGGCGCGGTTCAAGCGGCTGCTCGTGGAGACCTTGCAGGATCAATCCACGGCAATGCTCTTGGACCCGCATTACGCGATTCCACATGGCATTGATGCGCTCTCGCCCACCAAGGGGCTGATCGTGACCCTGGAAGACTCACTGTTCGAAGAACAGGACGGCGGGCGGCTTTCGGCCGATATTGACGACTGGTCGGTAGAGAAGATCAAGCGGATGGGAGGCGACGCGGTCAAGGTGCTGGCGTGGTATCGCCCTGATGCGGACCCAAGCGTTTGTCAGGCACAGCAGGACTATGTGAAGCGGATCGGTGAGGCCTGCGCGAAGTTTGACATCCCATTCCTGTTCGAATTGCTGGTGTATCCGCTGGCAAAGGACGCGCATCAGACCAAAGACTACATCGAGATGCAGGGCAAAAAGGCGGACGATGTCCTTGGCTCTGTCGAGGAATTCGCCAAGCCGGACTATGGCGTCGATGTGTTTAAACTCGAAAGCCCCGTAAACGCCGCTGATGCGGATGGATCAGCGGCTGTTCAGGCGGTGTTTGACGAAATGGGGCGGATCGCAGGGCGGCCATGGGTGATGTTGTCTGCCGGTGCGGGAAAGCCGGAATTCAAGGCAGTTTTGGAGCATGCATTTGCCGCGGGTGCGTCTGGCTTTCTGGCAGGACGTGCGATCTGGCTCGATGCGTTTAACCACTATCCTGATTGGAACGCGATCGAACGTGATCTGCGGGATGGAGCCTGCGCCTATATGGAGGAAATCTCTGTGCTGGCGAATCAGAAGGCGGCAGCATGGAACCTGCACCCCTGTTATGGTGAAGGTGGCGCACGGTTCCAGCCGGAAGACGCGAGTTTCCGCCATAAATATGAAGGTTTCGGATCATGAAGATAGGCATTCTTCCTCTCGGGCGGCCCACATTCGATGTGCCGTTCGCAGAGGAGAACCTCGCCGCGATGCTGGCGGCGATCGAAGCGACCGGTCATGAGATTGTCGGGCCGAGGGAGCTGCTGTTCGACGGGGCGGCGACGGAGGCTGCGATCGACTCGCTGAAATCGGCAGGCATTGATCTGCTGATGCTGTTGCAGGTGACCTTTACCGATGCATCAATGACAGTGACCGCAGCGGCACGCTTCGAGACACCCGTTGCGATCTGGGCGATACCGGAACCAAGGATCGGCGGGCGACTTCGGCTGAATTCGTTTTGCGGGCTGAACCTCGCCAGCCATGCGCTGGGATTGAATGGCCGCGCGTTCTCATGGCTCTACGCGGATCCGGCAAACGATGTGGCTGAGGATCTTGCTGCGCTGATCAGCGGTCGGCGGCAGGCCGGAAAGCTGGCGGGCGAAGCGGCAGGAGGCGGTTCGGAGGCAGCTGCCGCTATTGTATCCAAGATCGCAGGGCGACGGATCGCCCGACTGGGGGCGCATCCCGACGGGTTCGCGACCTGCGCCTATGATGCGGGGAAGTTGCGGGATCTGGCTGGCGTGGAAGTGGACGCGCTGGAGATCGACGATCTCTTCGAAGAGGGCCGGAAGGCCGATGCCCGTGCTGTGGCGGCGCTCAAGGGATCGTTGACGGCCGAGGGACTGGCGGACGTGGATCAAGGCGAGCTGGATCGCTCGCTACGGCTCAAGATTGCGCTGGATGCGATGCGGCAGAGAGGCGGCTACGACGCCTTTGCAATCCGATGCTGGCCTGAGACATTTACCGAATACGGCGGCGCGGTTTGCGGGCCGGTTTCGATGATGGGCGAAGCGCGGGTGCCCTGTGCCTGTGAAGCCGACGTCTATGGCGCGCTGACGCAGATGATCCTGCAGGAAACGAGCGGTGAGGCGGTGTTCCTCACTGATCTGGTGGATATGGATGCCAAGGATAACACTGGCGTTGTCTGGCATTGCGGGCAAGCGCCGCTGTCGATGCTGGCGGACGGTGAAATTCCCGAGGCCACGATACACACCAATCGGAAAATGCCACTCTTGTATGAATTTTCGCTGAAACCCGGACAGGTGACTTTCATGCGGATCAGCCAAGCCTTTGGCGAACCGAAAATGGTGCTGGCAGCGGGCCAGATGTTGGACCGTGAAAAATCCTTTACCGGAACGTCGGGTGTCGTGCGTTTCGAGCGGGACGCGGGCGCCGTCCTCGACGCGATTATCGACAGCGGATTGGAGCATCACATGGCGCTCGCCTATGGCGAGCACCGCCCCCTATTGCGTGCAGTGGCAGCCGAGATGGGCCTGCCTGTCTTGGAGCTGTAACAAATGATCAGATACGGATTCGTGGGTGCGGGGATGATGGCGCAGGAGCATATGCGCAACATTGCCCTGATTGATGGTGCCTGCGTCAGTGCCTTTGCCGATCCTGACGAGGGAATGCGCAGCTCCGCCACACAGCTGGTTCCCGATGCGCGGGAATTCAGCGACTATAAGGAAATGCTCTCAGCCGATCTGTGTGACGTCTACATGGTCGCAAGTCCGAACTACCTGCATCATGCGGCGATGCTCGATCTGCTGCCAACGGGCAAGCCGATCCTATGCGAAAAGCCGGTGTGCACGACGAGCACGGATGCCCGAGACCTTCTTCGGCGGGCAGAGGGCCGTGCGGCGCCGGTCTGGGTTGCGATGGAATACCGCTACATGCCACCCGCGCAACGGCTTTTGGCCGAACTGCGGGCCGGTCGCGTCGGAACACCGCAGATGTTCGCGATCCGTGAACACCGCTTTCCGTTCCTGCCGAAAGTCGGTGGATGGAACCGCTTTTCGGCGCAGACGGGCGGAACGATGGTAGAAAAGTGCTGCCATTTCTGGGACCTGATGCGGCTGGTTCTGGAGAGCGATCCGGTGCGGATATATTGCTCGGGCGCGATGGACGTGAACCATCAGGACGAGACCTATGACGGACGAAAGCCCGATATCATCGACAATGCCTATGCGATCGTCGATTTCGAAAGCGGCGCGCGCGGAATGCTCGACCTGTGTATGTTTGCCGAAGGCTCTTATTGGCAGGAATTGCTGACGGTCACCGGAGAAAAAGCGCGGATCGAGGCGCGGGTGCCCGGCCCTGCCCGTTTCTCGGCAGACAAGAAAGAACGCCATTCGGAAATCTGCATTTCCGACCGCACGACGCTGCGCGAAGAGGTTTTTGAAGTGGAGGTTGACCCGTCAATCCTGCAGGCGGGAGATCATCATGGATCGACCTATTACCAGCACCTGAAATTCATCGAACTTGTCCGGTCGGGACACGGGACGCCGGAAGTGAGCTTGCGCGACGGGTTGTGGTCTGTTGTCGTGGGCGAAGCGGCGGAAGAAAGTGCCCGCAGCGGACAGGCGATTGAATTGAAGGGACGGCTCGCATGATCGAGGTATTTGGACGAACCGAGGCAGGGGAAGAGGTCGCCCGTGTCACGCTGGAAGGTGGCGGGCTCACGGCGAATGTGATGACTTGGGGAGCAGTGCTGCAAGATCTGCGGCTTGAGGGGCATGGCCCTGCGCTGGTGCTCGGACTGGAGCGGTTTGAGGACTATCCCGCTCATTCCCCTTATTTCGGCGCATTAGCGGGACGCTGTGCGAACAGGATCGGAGGTGCTGCATTCGAGCTGGACGGCCAGCGCTATGACGTCGATCCGAATTTTCTGGGCAAACACCTGCTGCACGGCGGGCGAGCCGGTTGCGGAAAGCGGAACTGGGTGTTGGACGGGGCTGACCGAAACTCGGCCCGTCTGACACTAAGAATGCCTGACGGTGAGATGGGATTCCCCGGCAATCTGGACGTGGCAATGACCGTGCGGCTACTGGACGGCGGGGTGCTCGATTTCGAGATTGAGGCCGTAACCGATGCGCCGACCCTGTGCAATTTCGCCCATCACAGCTATTTCAATCTCGATGGCGGGGCGACGATCCTCGACCATGATCTGCAAATTGACGCTGACGGCTTTCTAGCGGTGGACGCAGAGCTGATCCCGACGGGTGCCGTGGCGCCTGTGGAGGGGACCGCGTTTGATTTCCGCGCCGGTCAGGCAGTGCGACGCGGGAGCGATACCGGGCTACTGGATCATAATTTCTGCCTTTCGCGCGAAGCCACTGCGCTGCGGCGCGTGGCGCGACTGTCATCCGCGCAATCGGGCGTCGCGATGGATATACGGACGACCGAGGCTGGTTTGCAGGTCTATGATGGGGCGAAGCTGGCGGTGGTGCCAGACGGGCTCGACGGGCGGCGGATGGAGGCCCATGCGGGGATTGCGCTGGAGCCTCAATGCTGGCCCGACGCCAGCAATCACGCCGACTTTCCCCAAGCTGTTCTGCGACCGGGAGAGACTTACCGGCAGCATTCGCAATTCGTATTCACAAAGGGCGCGTAATGTCTGGAGAAAAGATACTCATCACGGAATTCATGGACGGAGCGGCTGTTGCGGCGCTCAGTGACACGTTTGACGTGGTCTACGATCCCTCACTTGCCGACCGGCAGGAGGAGATCCCTGCCCTGCTCACGGACGTGTCGGCGCTGATCGTTCGAAATAGGACGCAGGTTCGTGAGGCGCTCTTGGCCGCGGCCCCAGATTTGAAATGCGTGGGCCGTTTGGGTGTGGGGCTCGACAACATCGACCAAGCAGCCTGTGCCGCGCGGGATGTGACGGTCTATCCGGCTCTGGGGGCCAATAACCTGTCGGTGGCGGAATATGTGATTACCAGCGCCGCCATGCTGCTGCGGGGCGCATACGACCGCAAGGCGGAGATGCTGGCGGGCGCGTGGCCGCGTCAGGCGGCAAGCGGGCGTGAGATTTCCGGCAAGGTTCTGGGGCTTGTCGGCTACGGCGCAATCGCACGCGATACCGCGAAGATCGGACGGGCGCTGGGCATGCGGATCGCAGGCTATGATCCGTTTCTGCCTGATGACCACCCCGCGTGGGAAGGGGCCGAACGCATGTCACTGGAAGATGTTCTGACCGTGGGCGATGTCATCAGTCTGCATGTGCCTCTGACCGATGACACACGCCACATGATCGACGCTGAGGCGATTGCCCGCATGCAATCCGGCGCGGTTCTCATAAATGCCGCGCGCGGTGGGGTCGTGGATGAAGCGGCCGTGGTTGCAGCACTGAGGGACGAACGCTTGGCAGGTGCGGCGCTGGATGTCTTTGAAACCGAGCCGCTGACAGCCGATGCCGGGAAGATGTTCGACGGCGTACCGAACCTGATCCTGACGCCGCATATTGCGGGTGTGACCGAGGAAAGCAACGAACGGGTCAGTGCGCTGATCGCCGAGAAGATACGGGCGCATCTGGACCGGAGCGACTAAGTAAGGAGCCGCCTCATGTTCAAGACCGCCTTGCAGACGATCACATGGGGCGACCCGCAGCATCATCTCTTTGACACGATTTTCGCCCAGGCGAAGGCGGATGGATTTGACGCGGTCGAGATCGGCTTCCGGCGCTTGGGACAGGTGACGCCCGAGGCCGCGCGGACGCTACTAGACGCGCATAGGCTGGCGCTGAGCGCCAGTCACGTCGGCGGCAATCTGGCCGATCTGGCGCAGGCGGAAGACGAGCGTTCGGGGTTGAGCCGCGTTCTGGATTACCTGGAGGCGCTCGACAGCCGCTACCTGATCTATTCGGGGCTGAATGTGAGCGATGACGAGGCGCTGACTGAGGAGCTGAAGCGCATTGCCGCCTTTGCCGATCAATGTGCGGCGCGAGGGGTTCAGCTCCTTTTCCACAATCACGACTGGGAATATCGCAACGGCCAGCATATCTGGCGGAGGCTTTTAGGCTACGGGATCGAGACGCTGGGATTTGCGCCTGATCTGGGTTGGGCGGTAAAGGGCGGACATCGCATGGCCGATTTGCTGGAGGAGATCGGCGCGCGGGTGCATATGCTGCATTTCAAGGATTTCCTGTCGTGGGAAGACGGGCAGAACACATGCCATCTGGGAGACGGAGTGGTGGATTTCACGCCCGGGTGGGAGTGGCTTGCCACCCTGCCCGACGACTGCGACATATGGATCACCGCCGAGCAGGATTTCGCAGAGGATAACGCCGCCGCCTGCACAGCGAATGCAGATTATCTCAGGCGTCATTTGCGGGAGATTATAGGCACATGACGCTCGGCGTTGCGATCATTGGCTGTGGCGATATGGGACGGAAACATGCTGCGGCATGGATGGCGCAGGATGGTGCACAGGTGCGGACGGTCTGTGACATCGATGCGGGTCGCGCAGCGGCAATGGCGAAGCTGACGGGCGCTGTGGCCTATCACGACTGGCGGGAGGCTGTGGCGGCGGACGGCATCGACGCAGTAAGCGTGTGCATTCCTGCCTGTGACCATCCGGTCGTGTCCGTCGCATCGACGGATCTGGGGCGGCATGTGCTGTGCGAAAAGGCGATGGCGCTCACGCTTGACGCCGCCGACACGATGATCGCTGCCGCCGCGCGCAATGATGTCCAGCTTCTGGTCTGCCACCAGTATCGGGGGCTTTCGCGTTTCGCGACAATGAAGCGCGAGATCGAAGCCGGCCGGATCGGGTGGCCGATTTATATGCGGTTTCTTGAAATGCGTGAGGTCAGGCCGAAACTGGCGATGCATGAGCGGGGGCAGAACGGCGGACCGTTGCATGACATGACGGGGCACCTTTTTGATCTTGCGCGGTATTTTACCGGCGCAGAGGCTCTCAGTGTGCAGGCACATGGCACGGTCTTTGGACAGGGCAAGCCGCGGCTCGCGCCTGTCGCCGATTTCGGAATTGATACGGCGGAAATCCTCGTTCGGTTCGAGGGAGGGCATGTGCTGTCCATCGGACTGAACTGGGGATTGCCGGAACATACGCCGGGTTACGGGCGGGATCTGGTGCATGGCCCCCTAGGGCTGATGACATCCGACGACCCCGAACGGCCCGACCGGTTCGTGGGGGATATATCCGCAACGGCGGGCGTGCGGATCAGGGATCAAAACGGTGCGGAATGGATCGCGGCGGAGGCTGACGAGGACGGGCCACATAACTGTGTGCGGGAACTCGTGCGGGCGATCAGGACTGGGGAGGCCAGCCAATTCGACGGGCGTGAAGGCCGCGCGGCCCTGCGTTTGATCCGCGCGACACTGGAGTCGATTGAGACCGGAGCGCAAGTGACGCTCCGGTAAAGATCAGATCCCGCCGATACAGACGTATTTCGTATCGAGATAGTCCGCGATG
The DNA here is from genome assembly GCA_017643845.1 of Marivivens sp. Taxonomy (GTDB): domain Bacteria; phylum Pseudomonadota; class Alphaproteobacteria; order Rhodobacterales; family Rhodobacteraceae; genus JAEPMR01. Next base: position 11,966 of record JAEPMR010000031.1, read on the forward strand.
CCCTGACTGCCGCCCTCTTTGCCGAGACCGCTCGACTTCATGCCACCAAAAGGTGCTTCGACGGTGGTGATGAGCCCCTCATTGATCCCGATCAAGCCGTATTGCAGCCCACTGTTCATGCGGAACGCGCGGCCAAGGTCACGGGTATAGACATAGGCCGCGAGACCAAAGTCCGTATCGTTGGCGGCGGCAACGACCTCTTCCTCGGTTTCGAATTTGAAGACGGCGGAGATCGGTCCGAAAATCTCCTCGCTGGCGATTTTCATATTGGTGGAGACATCCGTGAGTACCGTCGGTTCGAACCAGGTTCCGCCTAGCGCGTGCCCCTTGCCGCCTGCAGTGCAGGCCGCGCCGTTGGCGAGCGCGTCATCGACCAGCTCCTTGACCTTGTCAAAGGCGTTTTGATCCACAAGCGGGCCCTGCTCTACGCCATCCTCATTGCCCGGGCCTACCTTGAGAGCCTTGGTTGCTTCGCTGAGGCGCGCGACAAAGGCATCATAAATGCCGGACTGGACATAGATCCGGTTGGCGCAGACACAGGTCTGGCCGGAATTGCGGTATTTGGCGATCATGGCACCGGCTACGGCGCGGTCGAGATCGGCGTCGTCGAAAACGATGAAGGGTGCGTTGCCGCCCAGCTCCATCGACACTTTCTTGACCGTATCTGCGGATTGACGGATCAGCTCCTTGCCGACCTCAGTGGAGCCGGTGAATGTGACTTTGCGGACGCGGGGGTCTTCCATGATCACGCCGCCGATGGCACGGGCGGAGCCGGTGACGATATTCACGGCACCAGCAGGATAGCCGACCTCTTCGGCCAGTTTGCCCCATGCGAGCGCGGAATAGGGTGTCAGGGCCGCAGGTTTCACGACCGTGGTGCAGCCGACGGCCAGCGCAGGCCCGAGCTTACGCGCGAGCATGGAGGACGGGAAATTCCATGGGGTGATTGCACCAACGACGCCGACCGGGTGATGCGTGACCAAAAGCTGGCGACCGTTCACGGGTGACGGAACAATCTCACCTTTGGTGCGGCGGACCTCTTCGGCGAACCAGAGCACATAGGCAGCACCGATGGCAATTTCGCCGCGTGCCTCGGCCAAAGGCTTGCCCTGTTCGGCGGTCAGAAGCGCGGCAAGCGCCTCCTGATTGTCCATCAACGCGTCGTGCAGTTTGCGGAGCAACCCGACGCGGGTGTTGAGGTCACTGGCTGCGAAGGCGGGAAAGGCTGCATGGGCGGCGTCAATCGCTTCGCGGGTTTCTTCCGCTCCGAAGTTCGGGACCGCGCCGAGCACCTCGCCGGTTGCAGGGTTTGTGACCGTGATCGACTGGCCATCCACCGGCGCGCGCCATGTGCCGCCGATGAGGTTTGCGTCCAGTTTGTAGGCGGAAAAGTCTATCATTCGTCGAGTCCCTTCGCGTATCGAGCGTCAAATTTGCGCGGAGTTTGAAGGGGAAATGTCAAAGAGGCAATCCTTTCGGACTGCCTCTTTGTGTTTTTTTGATCAAATTTTTCAGGCGGGTTTTACAACAATGCCACTCGGGCTGTTGCAAAGCTTTTCAAGGCCGTTTTCACCGACCACGATCGGCTCGGTTGTTTCGACGCCGCCGTCTTCGAGCCAGAGCGCGGGCATGAAGTGGAAGGTCATTCCCGGAACCAGTTCGCGCTTGTCTCCGGCGCGGAATGACATGGTGCGCTCGCCCCAATCCGGGGGGTAGCTGATGCCGATTGGGTAGCCGCAGCGGTTGTCCTTGACGAAGCCGAATTTGGCGATGGTTTCGTTGAAAATGCGAGCGACATCCTCGCAGAGGTTGCCCGGCTTGATCCCATCGAACACGGCGGCTGTTGCGGCAGAGACGGCCTCTTCGGCGCGTTTGAAACGATCGGGTAGCTCCCCGAAAAACAGGGTGCGTGACTGCGGGCACTGATAGCGGCGGTACGCACCGGCGATCTCAAAGAACGTGGTTTCGCCCGCCTTGAGCGGCGCATCGTCCCACGTGAGATGCGGCGCGGTGGCGTCGAGACCGGAGGGCGCCATAGGAACGATGGCCGGATAATCGCCCCAATGCCCATCGGCGCCGCGGATCGAGGTGCGGTAGATCTCGGCTACGAGATCATTTTTCTTCATCCCGACTTCGGCAATATCGCGGATGCAGGCGTGCATTTCCTCGACGATCCGCGCGGCACGGCGCATGTAGGTGATTTCGGTCTCGGACTTGACCGCGCGCTGCCAGTTGACGAGGCCGGTGGCGTCCTTGATGGCGGCGACGGGCGCGTGCTCGACAAGGCAGGTGTAGGCGGAGGCGCTGAAATAGTAGTTGTCCATCTCCACACCGAGGGTTTTGCCGGACCAGCCGAGATCGGCGATCAGTTTGGAGAGGTCCTCCATCGGGTGTTTGTCGGGGTTTTGAACATAATCATCGGCGTAGCCGTGAATATGATCGTCGGCCATGTAGACAGTGCGGAGCGCCCCGTTGCCGTCAATCCCACGGCCCCACCAACGCGGATCGCCGTCCGGCCCCAAGAGCACGCCCTGATGCACGTAGAAGGACCAGCCGTCATAGCCGCTGAGCCACGCCATATTGGACGGGTCGGTAACGAGTAGAACCTCGATCCCGGCGGCCGACATTGCGGCGCGGGTACGGGTGAGGCGATCGAGATATTCCTGATGGGTGAAGGCTGGATTCGGGTTGGGCATGGGTGTCTCCATTCTATGCGGCGAGTGTGCGCGGAGGAGGACGCAAGGCCATGCCGGTTTCCGTCCTGATATGGACGGTAAACGGCAAAAAGGGGCGACCAAGCCGCCCCTTCGCAAGTGCAAATGCCGGTCGTGGATTACTGACCGATGGTGGTCCCTGCAGTGAATGCCGCGCGGGTGTCGGCAAGCGCCGGATCAGACACAAGGCCAACCGACTGCAGCGCGCCGTTTGGACCGGCCATGGCGTCGGAGAGGAAGAAATTCACCCAATCACGCAGGCTCGGCACGACATCGAGATGGGCCGCCTTGACGTAGAAATAAAGCGGACGGCCGAGATGGTAGGAGCCATCGGCAATCGCTTCGGCGGAGGGGAAAACGCCCTTTACCGTCGAGGGCTGAAGCTGGGTGAAGTTCTCCAGATAGAGGTTCAGCGAGAAGGCGCCAACGCCGTTAATATCGCCCTGCAACATCGTGATGGTGGTGCCAAGCGTCGGTGTATTGTTCTCCATCATAACGCCGTCGGCGCGCAGTTCGAGACAAGCGTCTTCGGCAGCGGAGCGGCCAAGAATTTTGACAAATTCGTCAAAGGCGCCGCTTTCGACACAGCCTTCTTCCATCATCTTGCCATCCAGCAATTCGCGCGTGCCGTGGATCGGGCCGGGAATATGCAGGCTGAGTGGCTGAGGGAAAAAATTCGGGTTCACATCCGACCACATCATATTCGGGTTCGGCTGGAGCGCCCCATTAACCGGCAGCTGCGCCGCGAGTGCATTGAAGTAATCTGCTGGAGCCATATCGAGAACAGCGCCACCAAAGCCGGAAGCAAACACAACGCCGTCATACCCGAAGCGGATTTCGATGATGTCGGTCACGCCGTTTGCGGCGCATGCTGCGATCTCGCTCGACTTGATCGGACGGGACGCATGGGCGATGTCTGTCGTTTCGACGCCGACACCCTCACAGAAGAGCCGCAGACCGCCGGAGGAACCGCCGGAGGCAATCTCGGGTGCGGGACCGGTGAAATTCGCGGCAACCGCATCGGCAAACGGACGCACCGTAGACGAACCGGCAGCGACGACATTATCGCGGGCCAGCGCGGTGGTTCCGACCAGAGCCAGAGCAGCGGCAAGTGCGGGCAAAGTATAGGGCATAATCAGTCCTCGTTAATGAAATCATCAATGAGAACGACAGAACACAGAGAAAGATTAGCGCCCGTGCCTTCGATTTCAGGTAGCGGGCGTGCCCATTGGGAGTAGGACGGTGATCGTCGTCCCCTGCCCCGGTTTGCTCTCGATCCGCAGGCGGCCCCGGTGCCGGTTGACGATATGTTTCACGATCGCGAGGCCGAGGCCGGTACCGCCCGCCGCGCGGGAACGGTGATCATCGACGCGGTAGAAACGCTCGGTGAGGCGCGGAATATGGTGCTGGGCAATGCCTGAGCCCTCATCAGAAACCGTGATGCGAACCGCAGGCCCACGCACCAAAGGCTCGTTGGCAGGGCCGCTCAACCTGATATGGACCGGGGTTCCGCCCCCGTATCTCAGAGCGTTTTCAACCAGATTGGAAATCACCTGCTCCAACTGACCCGCATCCCCGGGGATCGGAGAGAAACCTGAGGGGATTTCGGCGGTAATCTCGGTGCCGAGCTGCGCTGTCATTGGGGAGAGGCGCTCAGTGACATTGGTGACGAGTTGAGGCAGAGAGACCAGATCGGAGGGACGCTGACGCTCGGTCGCCTCGACCTTGCTGAGGGAGAGCAGGTCTTCGACAAGGGAAATCATGCGCCGCCCTTCCCGCTCCATGATGATCAGGAGGCGCTCCCGACCGGCGGGATCATCGCGGGCGGCACCTCGGAGTGTTTCGACAAATCCCATCAACGCGGTAAGGGGGGAGCGGAGTTCATGACTGAGGTTGGCAATGAAATCGCTGCGCATTTTGTCGGCGTCCTCAATCGCGCTGGTGTCCTCGAAGGTGAGGATGACAGCGCGGCTCTGGTCGTCCGTAACAAGAGGCGCAATCGTGACCCTGTAGGCGGCTTCGCGTTGGCCGGAGCGCCCGAGGAACCGGGATTCGCGCCGGGTGCCATCTGAAAGCGAGCTTTCGATTTCATCCAGAACAGAAGGCTGGCGCACGGCGCGGATATAGTGCCGGCCGACCATTTCCGGCCCAACAAGCTGCTCGGCCGCCGCGTTGATCGCGATGATCCGCTCATCTGCGCCGATCGCGATTTGCGGGATCGGTGACGCGGAGAGAGCGGTGGCAAGGTCAATGGTCAACATAGGAGTTTCCTAGCCAATGATTGTAAATGATGGAACACAAATAGCGCGAAAACGCACGCGATGCTTTGCAGGCAGGTGAACGCGCAGTATGGTCCGATTCGGGATAACGCCCATGTCTGCGCGCGACTAAAACAGCGTGCTGACGGGTCGTTAAGTTAGGGGATGGATACTGTGTTGCGTATGGCCCGCGCCGCTGCGGCTGAAGGCGACCTGCCGACGATGCTTGTCGTCGGGCGCTACAGATTTGGCGATATTTACCGGATGCCGGCAATCCGGTCGGACGGATACCATTTCGTTGATATTGAAGATCTCGACGAAACCGTGGTGCGGCGCATCGAGCCGGATGTGGTGCTTTCGGTGCTGATCGGGAGCGGGTTTGACGCGGCGGAAATTGCAGAAATTCTGGAAGTTGCCGATTTTGACGGGCGCTATCGGGTGCTTTCGAGCGAGGTGGGCGACTGCAATGTGGTCACGCAGGAGATCGCGCGGCTGGCGCCGCACGTCGATTTTGCGATTGTGGATTTAACGGCGGCCCTGCGGGAAAGGCAGCCTGCCTAGCCTGCCACAGGCTTCAGACCGGACCGGAACCGGCGGGCGTTTTCCTGATACCCGAGGGCCGATTTACGGAGACCTTCGATAGCGGCTTCGTCGAGGGTGCGGATGACCTTGCCCGGGGCGCCGACCACAAGGCTATTATCAGGGATTTCCTTGCCCTCCGTCACGAGCGCCCCTGCCCCGATCAGGCAATTGCGACCGATTTTCGCGCCGTTGAGAACTGTCGCACCCATGCCGATCAGGGAATTTTCCCCAATGATGCAGCCGTGAAGCATCGCCTTGTGCCCGATGGTACAACCCGCACCGATGATCAGCGGAAAGCCCATATCGGTGTGCAGAACCGAATTTTCCTGAATGTTGGTGCCCCGACCGACGGTGATGTCTTCGTTATCGCCGCGCAATGTGGCACCGAACCAGACCGAGCTGTCAGCCTCCAGAATGATACCGCCGATAATGTTGGCATCGGGTGCAACCCACGCGCTATCAGCAATCTGCGGGGTCCGACCATCCAAAGTGTAGATCATGATTTGCGCTCATATTCCGAATTCAGGCCACGAACGAACTCGTTAAGCCATGGCTGACGGTCGCGGCGCAGGCGCTCGGCAGTCAGGATCGTTTTTAAATCCTCCGCGCATTGATCGACGTCACGGTTCACCAGAACGTAGTCGTATTCCGCCCAATGGCTGACCTCTCCGAGGCTTTTCTGCATACGACCGTCGATCACTTCGGCGCTGTCCTGCCCGCGGTCGCGCAGGCGGCGCTCCAGCTCGACCATGGAGGGTGGTAAGATGAAGATCGACACAACGTCTTTGCCGAGGCTGGAATTGCGGATCTGCTGCCCGCCCTGCCAGTCGATATCGAACAGCGTGTCGTGACCTTCGCGCATGGCGTCCTCGACGGGGCCGCGCGGGCTGCCGTAGAGATTGCCGAATACCTCTGCATGTTCAAGCATGTCGCCGTTGCGGACCATGTCCTGAAAGGTTTCGCGGGAACGGAAATAGTATTCACGCCCGTCTTGCTCGCCCGATCGTGGAGCGCGTGTGGTGGCAGAGACGGAGAAACGGATCGTGGGATCCCATTCACGCAGGCGACGGGCAAGCGTGGATTTGCCTGCACCGGATGGCGATGACAGGATGATCAGCAGGCCGCGGCGGGTGGCGGGGTCGGTCATGGTTACTCCACGTTTTGGATTTGCTCGCGCATTTGCTCGATGCTGGCCTTCAAGTCCAGACCGATGGCGGTCAGATCCTTGGACTGAGCCTTGGAACAAAGGGTATTTGCCTCGCGGTTAAATTCCTGCGCCAGAAAATCTAGCTTCCGCCCCACGGCACCTCCGCCGGCAAGGAGATCACGTGCAGCGGTGACATGGGCGCGAAGTCTGTCGATTTCTTCGGTGACGTCAGCCTTGATCGCGATCAGGGCGAGCTCCTGATGGAGCCGTTCGGGATCAACCTCGGCGCTGGCCTCCAGAATTTTGGCAAGTGCATCGGCGACCGATTTCTGCTGCGTTTCACGGCGGGCATCAGCGGCTGATTGGGCGGCGTCAATCAACGAGGCAATTTCGGAAAGTTGCCCTTCGAGCATCCCGGCGATGGCTGCGCCTTCCCGTGCGCGCATTTCGAGAAAATCCGACAGGAGTACCGATAGATCCTCCAACAGAGAAGGAACAATCCCCTGCGCTACGTCTGTCTCGTCGCGCGAGACCATCACCCCGCGCTGGGCG
>JAEPMR010000031.1:19228-31330 GCA_017643845.1 Marivivens sp.
TCGGCCGGTGACGGCGCGGAGAGGGCGACACCGAGCCGCCCTGCCCGTTCCTGCACCGCACGAATGGCCTCGAGGGCGCGGTCGAGTTGCGCGGGATCGAGCGTGAGCTGCGCGTCACTCGCATCGCGGCTGAGTTTGAGCCCTAACGTCACGCTACCACGTTTCATGGCACCATTGACCGCGGTGCGGACGGATTGTTCGAATCCGTCCAGCCCTTCGGGAAGGCGCAGGCGTAGGTCCAAACCGCGCGCGTTGACGCTGCGCAGATCCCATGTCCAAGAAAAGCCTGCACCGGTTCCGCGACGGGTGGCAAAAGCTGTCATCGAGTGAATCATGGCATCCACTTTCCGGCGAATGGGAAACCGGTCCGATACGAGTATGTAGCGGACCGGTAAATTGGTGGGCCCGCCTCAGAGCGCTGCAGCGTTGGCCATCTTGGTGCGACGGTTGGAGAGTTCCTCGGCCACAAGGAAGGCCAGCTCAAGAGATTGCGACGCGTTCAGACGCGGATCGCAAGCTGTGTGATACCTGTCGGACAGATCTTCGTCTGTCACCGCACGAACGCCACCGGTGCATTCGGTGACGTCTTTGCCGGTCATCTCAAAATGAACACCGCCGGGGATTGTGCCTTCGGCATTGTGGACCTGGAAGAACTCGCGCACCTCGCGCAAAACGCTGTCAAACGGCCGGGTTTTGTAGCCCGACGACGATTTGATTGTATTGCCGTGCATCGGATCGCAAGACCAAACGACGTTGGCGCCCTCTTCCTGCACGGCCTTGACAAGGCGCGGCAGGTGCTCGCCGACCGAACCGGCACCAAAGCGGGCGATCAACGTGAGGCGCCCCGGTTCATTTTCAGGGTTCAGGGCGTTCATCAGCGCCTTGAGATGGCCGGAGGTCATCGAGGGGCCGCATTTCAGGCCAATCGGGTTTTGCACGCCTTTGCAGAATTCGACATGCGCACCGTCAGGCTGACGGGTACGGTCGCCGATCCAGATCATATGGCCGGAACCGGCGAGCCATTTGCCGGAGGTGGAGTCGAGGCGGCAGAGCGCCTCTTCGTATTCCAGCAGGAGCGCCTCATGGCTGGTGTAGAAGTCAACAGTGCTCAACTCGTGGTTCGTCTCGCCCGTCAGACCTGCGGCGGTCATGAAATCAAGCGAGTCGGAAATGCGCTGCGCCATTTCACGATATTTCTCAGCCTCGGGTGCATCGGTAAAACCAAGGGTCCACTGATAAACGCGATGGATATCCGCGAAGCCGCCCGTGGAGAACGCGCGCAAGAGGTTCAGCGTTGCGGCGGCTTGCGTGTAGGCCTGCAACATCCGGTCGGGATCGGGAATGCGAGCATCCGAATTGAAATCGAAGCCGTTGATGATGTCCCCGCGGTAGCTGGGCAATTCGACGCCATCGACTGTCTCTGTGGGGGCGGACCGCGGCTTGGCAAACTGACCGGCCATGCGACCGACCTTTACCACCGGCACCTTCGCGCCATAGGTCAGCACCATCGCCATTTGCAGCATTACCTTGAATGTGTCGCGAATCTGATCCGCCGAGAATTCGGCAAAGCTTTCGGCACAATCGCCACCCTGCAGGAGGAATGCCTCTCCACGGCTTACAGCACCAAGATGCGCCTTGAGGCGGCGGGCCTCGCCTGCGAACACCAAGGGCGGATAGCCTGCCAGCTTGCCTTCGACGGCGTTCAAGCTAGCGGTATCGATATAGTCGGGCATCTGAACGCGGGGCTTTTTGCGCCAGTCAGATTTTTGCCACTCACTCATTGGTGTCTCCATTCTTCAGTAAATCGGCTGATCGCGCGGGTTAGCGGTATCAGGTGGCGCTTATAGACCGGCTGGCGCGGAGGGCCAATCGAAAAAGGGCGCTGCGGGAATTTCAATGTTAGCGCAGCGACATCAAATGACGCTTTCAATTCCCCTTGAACCGGCGGGCTAAAACTGATCATGTCTTTGCGGTCAACGTTGAAGAAGTTCACCTTATGGAAATCCAGCCGCAAATCGTAGAAGTGGACGCGCCGAGCAAGCCAAAGCGCTATGTTTTCGTGCTTCTCGACAACTTCACCATGCTTTGCTTTGCGTCTGCGGTGGAAAGTTTACGAATCGCTAACCGGATGGCCAACAAGCAGCTCTACTCGTGGGTGCTGGCTGGTGAGGGCGGCGATACAGTGACCTGTTCGAACGGGACGGAATTCAAGCTACAGATGGAACTGGACGAGCTGACCCGCGATGATGTGGTGATGGTCTGCGGTGGTGTTGACGTCCAGAAGGCGACAACGAAGCGGATCGTGAACTGGCTTCGGCGTGAGGCACGGCGCGGCGTGAAAATGGCCGGTCTGTGTACGGCGGGCTATACGCTGGCGAGGGCCGGCCTTCTGGATGGCAAGAAAGCCACGATTCACTGGGAAAATCAGGACAGTTTTGCCGAAGAATTCGAAGAAGTTACGCTGACGAAATCGGTATTCGTCGTGGATGGCAACCGGATGACCACGGCGGGCGGCACGGCCTCGATCGACCTGATGCTGAAAATCATTGCGGATGATCATGGCGAAGAACTGGCAAATGCGGTGGCGGACCAGTTAATCTATTCGTCGATCCGCACCGATCAGGACACGCAGCGACTGTCCATCCCGACACGTATCGGCGTGCGGCACCCGAAACTGAGCCGTGTTATCCAGATCATGGAACAGAATATCGAGGAACCGATCAGCCCCGCTGTTTTGGCTAAGGATGTGGGCATGTCGACGCGGCAGCTGGAACGCCTGTTCCGGCGTTATCTGAACCGCAGCCCAAAACGCTATTACATGGAGCTGCGCCTGCAAAAAGCGCGTAACCTGCTGATGCAGACGGATATGAGCGTGATCAACGTGGCGCTCGCCTGCGGCTTTGCGTCGCCGTCGCATTTCTCGAAATGTTACCGTTCGCATTATGACACGACACCCTATCGCGAGCGCGGAAGCCACGCCGCACGGCTGTCGATCTGATCGCCCCCTGCATCGCTGCTGACGCAGCGTCATTTTCCCGCTCAGACCTCAAAAACAGGCAAATCACCTGTTTGATCGCGCTTCCATTTTCCTAAATGGCTGCGTAATCTGGCGAACGGACAACGATCCGATAGGGAGAAAAATATGAAAAAGATTCTGACTGCGACCGCGACGATGGCTCTTCTGGCTGGCGCCGCGCAGGCTGAAGATGTGAAGATCGGTGTAATCCTCGGATTTACCGGACCTCTGGAATCCATCACGCCTGCAATGGGTGACGGCGCCGAAATGGCGATGGCCGAAGTAAACGCGGCCGGAACATTACTGGGCGGCGCAAATGTCGTTTCAGTGCGCGCTGACTCCACCTGTATCGACGCTTCGGCCGCGACAGCAGCGGCGGAACGCCTGATCACCTCTGACGGCGTCAATGCCATCATGGGCGCAGATTGCTCTGGTGTGACTGGCGCGATCCTGCAGAACGTCGCACGCCCCAACGGCGTTGTGATGATCTCGCCGTCCGCGACCTCGCCCGGCCTCTCGACCGCCGAAGATGATGGCCTGTTCTTCCGCACCGCACCTTCGGACGCGCGGCAAGGTGTTGTGATGACCGAGGTCATCATGGACCGGGGCATCAACGAGGTTGCACTAACCTACACCAACAATGACTACGGCAAGGGTCTCGCTGACAGCTTCCAGGCGGCTTTTGAGGCTGCCGGCGGCACGGTGACCATTTCGGTCCCCCACGAGGATGAAAAAGCCGACTACTCGGCAGAAGTCGGCACACTGGCTTCCGCTGGCGGTGAAGTTCTGGTTGTTGCTGGCTACACCGACAAGGGTGGTAAGGCGATCATCCAAGGCTCGCTTGACTCGGGTGCATTCGATACGTTCGTTCTGCCCGACGGTATGGTCGGCCAGCAGATCGTCGATGATCTTGGTTCCGGCCTTGACGGATCTTTCGGCCAGTTCCCCGGCACAGACAGCGAAGGCGCTGAGATCTTTGTCAGCCTTGCCGAAGCGGCTGGCTTTGACGGCACTGGCCCTTTCGCAGCCGAATCCTATGACGCTGCAGCTCTGATCATGCTCGCCATGCAGGCGGCCGGTTCTTCCGCATCGGGCGATTTCAAAGATCACGTCATGGATGTGGCCAATGCTCCAGGTGAACAGATCTTGCCAGGCGAACTCGCTAAGGCATTGGAAATCCTCGCCAATGGCGGTGACGTCGATTACGTCGGCGCAAGCGCAGTGGAACTGATCGGTGGCGGTGAGTCCGCAGGCAACTATCGCGAGATCGAAATCGGCGATGGTGCGATCAACACGGTTCGGTTCCGCTGATCCTTGAAAACTGAATGAAAAGCGGCGCGGGGGATGTCCCCCGCGCCGTTTGCATAGCCGAAGATAGCCCCGATGCGGGCCATTACTGGGGACAAGGCTGATGATCGTCGTCGAAGATCTTCACAAACACTTTGGCGGGTTTCACGCCGTAGACGGGGCATCCCTGAAAATCGAACCGGGATCTATCACCGGGTTGATCGGACCGAATGGCGCCGGAAAAACTACGCTTTTCAATGTGATCGCTGGCGTTCTTAAGCCAACCAGCGGGCGCGTGACGATGGCGGGCGAGGACATTACGGGACTGCCGCCGCATGAGTTGTTTCACAAGGGATTGCTGCGGACATTCCAGATCGCGCATGAGTTCCACTCAATGAGCTGCCGAGAAAACCTGATGATGGTTCCGAGCGGCCAATCGGGCGAACAGTTGTGGAATACGTGGTTCGGCCGCAAGCGCATTGCCGATGAAGAGCGTGCGCTACGGGCGAAGGCAGACGAAGTGCTGGAATTCCTGACCATCGAGCACCTTGCCGATCACAAGGCGGGGCAAGTCTCTGGCGGGCAAAAGAAGCTCCTCGAATTGGGGCGGACGATGATGGTCGATGCCAAGATCGTGTTCCTAGACGAAGTAGGCGCGGGCGTGAACCGGACGCTGCTGAACACCATTGGTGATGCGATTGTGCGCCTGAACAAGGAGCGCAATTACACATTCGTCGTGATCGAACATGACATGGATTTCATCGGGCGGATTTGTGACCCCGTGATCTGTATGGCCGAGGGCAAGGTGCTCGCGGAAGGCACGCTCGACGAGATCAAGGCCAATGAGCATGTGATCGAGGCCTATTTGGGCACAGGGCTCAAGAATAAGGATAAGGTAGGGGCATGAGCGAACCGTTTCTCATCGGCGACAGCATGACCGGCGGTTATGGCAAAGGGCCGGACATTCTGCATGACTGTACGATTGCCGTGAACCCCGGCGAGATTGCCGTGATCGTCGGCCCGAACGGCGCCGGAAAATCCACCGCAATGAAGGCCGTTTTCGGAATGCTGGATGTCCGTTCTGGCGCGGTGCGCCTGGATGGCGAGGACATCACCAAGCTCACGCCGCAGGAACGCGTGGTGAAGGGGATGGGGTTCGTGCCGCAGACCTCGAATATCTTCACCTCGATGACGGTGGAAGAAAACCTTGAGATGGGCGCGTTTATCCGGCGCGATGACTTCCGCGAGACAATGGAGCAGGTCTATTCGCTGTTTCCGATCCTCAAAGAAAAGCGCAATCAGGCTGCGGGCGAACTTTCAGGCGGGCAGCGCCAACAGGTGGCCGTGGGACGTGCGCTGATGACCCAGCCAAAGGTGCTGATGCTCGACGAGCCGACGGCAGGTGTGAGTCCGATTGTGATGGACGAGCTGTTCGACCGCATTATCGAAGTCGCTCGGACGGGCATCCCGATCCTGATGGTGGAACAGAACGCACGGCAAGCGCTGGAAATCGCGGATCGCGGCTATGTGCTGGTGCAAGGTCGCAACGCGCATACGGGAACCGGCAAAGAGCTGCTGGCCGATCCCGAAGTGCGGCAGAGTTTCCTAGGGGGATAAGCGATGATTGATTTCCTGAACGGCCTTGTGGCCCTGACAAACTTCGTAATCATCCCCGCAACCGCCTATGGCGCACAGCTGGCGATTGGTGCGCTGGGCGTGACGCTGATCTACGGCATCCTGCGCTTTTCGAATTTCGCGCATGGCGACACGATGGCATTCGGAACGATGATCACGATTCTGGTGACGTGGTGGTTCCAGTCCATTGGTATCAATCTGGGTGTTCTGCCCACTGCTCTGCTCGCGTTGCCCTTCGGTATTGCGGGAACGGCGGTGCTCGTGTTGCTCACCGATAAGGCTGTCTATCAGTTCTACCGAAGACAAAAAGCGAAGCCGGTGATCCTCGTGATTGTATCGATGGGCGTTATGTTCATCCTTAATGGACTTGTTCGCTTTATCATTGGTGTGGATGATCAGAATTTCGCGGATGGCGAGCGCTTTATCATCGGCGCACGTGATTTCAGGGAAATGACCGGATTACGCGAAGGTCTCGCGTTCAAGACCTCACAAGGCCTGACGATTGTCACGGCAGTCATCGTCGTGGCTTTATTGTTCTGGTTCCTCAATAAGACACGCACCGGAAAATCAATGCGTGCATTTTCGGATAATGAGGATCTGGCGCTATTGTCAGGGATCAATCCTGACCGTGTGGTTATGGTGACCTGGCTTATCGTCGCAGCACTCGCGACGGTGGCAGGTGTTCTCTACGGGCTCGACAAATCCTTTGCACCGTTCACCTATTTCCAGCTTCTGCTGCCGATTTTTGCCTCTGCAATCGTCGGAGGCCTGGGGAGTCCGATCGGGGCAATCGCTGGAGGGTTTGTCATCGCGTTCTCAGAAGTAACGATCACCTATGCTTGGAAAAAGGTGCTCGTCTACTGGATGCCGGAACCTCTGGAACCGTCAAGTCTGATGCAGCTCCTGTCGACGGACTATAAGTTCGCTGTTTCGTTTGCGATCCTCGTCATTGTTCTGCTGTTCAAACCTACGGGCCTGTTCAAGGGGAAATCGGTATGACCTTTAACACGCGAAGTGCGGCGCTTTACGCCGGAATGGCTGTTTTGCTTATCGGGACGGGAATGGTTCAGGGCTGGAACACGGCGCTGCTGATCCTCAATATGGGGCTAATTTCTGCGATCATGTCGTTGGGTGTAAACCTGCAATGGGGTTTTGCCGGCCTGTTTAACGTTGGGGTCATGGGATTTGTTGCGCTGGGCGGGCTGGCAGCTGTGTTGGTTTCCATGGATCCCGTAGGCGACGCATGGTCAGCCGGTGGTCTGCAAGTTCTCCTTGGACTTGTCCTGGGCGCTGCAACTGTTGTCGGCGCGGTCCTGATCTATACGCGCATGTCTGCGGGACGCAGACGCCTGTTGGCGATGGTCATATGGATTGTAGCGGGTTTCTTCATCTACCGCGCTGTTTTTGATGCGGGGGTGGACGCTGTGGAGTCGGTCAATCCGGCGGCAACAGGATATTTGGGCGGATTGGGCCTACCGGTGCTGATCTCATGGCCTGTAGGGGGTGTTCTGGCTGCCGGTGCAGCGTGGATCATCGGAAAGACAGCCCTCGGGCTAAGATCTGACTATCTGGCGATCGCAACGCTCGGCATTGCCGAAATCGTCATCGCTATCCTGAAGAACGAGGACTGGCTTGCGCGGGGCGTTAAGAACGTGATCGGAATTCCGCGCCCGGTTCCGTATGAGGTGGACCTACAACAGGACCCCAGTTTTATCGAACGGGCCGCCGGACTTGGCATGGATCCGACAATGGCTTCGACGATCTATGTCAAACTCGCGTATGGCGCGCTTTTCGCCCTATTCCTGATTGTGATCCTATGGATGGCGCAATCGGCTTTGAACAGTCCGTGGGGGCGGATGATGCGGGCGATCCGCGATAACGAGACCGCTGCCGAGGCGATGGGCAAGGACGTCACACGCAGACATCTGCAGGTCTTCATCCTCGGCTCTGCAGTGTGCGGCATTGCGGGCGCGATGATGACAACATTGGACGGACAGCTCACGCCGGGCACGTATCAGCCGCTGCGCTTTACCTTCCTGGTGTGGGTGATGATGATTGTCGGTGGCTCTGGCAACAACTACGGAGCTGTTCTGGGTGGCCTGTTGATCTGGTGGTTGTGGGTGATGGTGGAACCGATTGGACTGAGCCTCATCCAACTCGTCACATCCGGCATGGCCGAAGACAGCGGCTTGCGGGAGCATCTGCTGGATTCGGCAGCGCATATGAGGCTGATGACAATGGGGCTGATCCTGATCCTCGTGCTGCGTTTCTCGCCACGAGGATTGATCCCGGAGAAATAAAAAAAGGGCCGCTCGAAGCGGCCCTTTTCCATTTTCCTTTCGGTTTTTAACCGTCGAGCTTGCGCAGACGCGCGAATAGCGAGGACGTATCCCAGCGGCCGCCGCCCATTTTCTGCACCTCCTTGTAAAACTGATCGACAAGCGCTGTTACCGGCAGGCTCGCGCCGTTTTCGTCAGCTGTGTCGAGACAAATTCCCAGATCCTTGCGCATCCAATCAACGGCGAACCCGTGCTCGAAATGACCGTCGAGCATAGTTTCGTGACGGTTGACCATCTGCCAGCTTCCAGCGGCGCCGCCGCCGATAACCTCGATCACCGCACGGCCATCCAGACCGGCTTTCTCGGCGAAGTGGAGACCTTCGGATAGCCCCTGCACCAAGCCTGCAATACAGATCTGGTTGACCATTTTGGCAAGTTGGCCGGAGCCACTGTCACCCAGTCGTTTGCACAGCTTGGCATAGGCGTCGATCACCGGCTCGGCGCGCGCGTAGCTGGCTTCGTCTCCGCCACACATGACGACAAGCTGGCCGTTCTCGGCCCCTGCCTGCCCGCCGGAGACCGGCGCATCCACAAAGGCAATGCCGCCTTCATCGGCGGCAGCGGCCATTTCGCGCGTAACGGCTGCGGATACGGTGGTGTGGTCCACGAAGATCGTGCCTGAGGACATTGCGGAAAACGCGCCATCAGGCCCGACACAGACAGACCGGAGATCATCATCATTTCCCACGCAGGCCATAACAAGCTCGGCGCCAGCGGCAGCCTCTGCCGGTGTCTTGCCAAGCTGCCCTCCGTGTTCGGCGACCCATTTTTCAGCCTTGGCGGTGGTGCGGTTGTAAACGGTAACATCGTGTCCGGCCTTCGCCAGATGACCTGCCATGGGATACCCCATAACCCCCAAGCCAAGAAACGCTACTTTCGCCATATCTTGTCCTCTCCCTCTTTCCCGATTGAGTTGTTCCAGATAGGTAACCACAAGCGACACAGGGTCAATAGCGGACGAGCGGACAGGCAATGGGCAGCGTCATCAAATGGCTATTCAGGATTACTGCCAGTCTGATCGGAGTTCTCCTGTTCGGGCTGTGGATCGCCTATCTTTTCGCCGCACGGTCCCTGCCCGACTATGACGAAGATTTCACCCTGGAAGGGATCGTAGGACCTGTCGAGATTGTCCGCGACAATTCGAACGTGCCGCATATTTTCGGTGAAACAGATCCTGACGTCTATTTCGCGTTAGGATTTGCCCATGCTCAGGACAGGTTCTGGCAGATGACCATGCTCCGGCGCACGGTGCAGGGGCGGCTTTCGGAGTTATTCGGACCGCGCACGCTGGAGATCGACAAGCTCCTGCGCCGTCTGGACCTGCACACATTGGCAAGGGAGTCGGTGGCGGCGCAGGACAGCTATGCAACAGCTGCACTGGAGGCATATGCCGCCGGCGTCAATGCGTGGCTGGAGCAGATCAACGATGGCGCACGCGGACGTGGAGCACCGGAGATGTGGCTCTTCAACCATCCGGTCGCGCCTTGGCAGCCTGCGGACTCCATCGCCATTTCCAAGCTGATGGCGGTGCAGCTCTCCGGTCATTTACAGGATGAGGTGCTGCGTGCACGGCTATCGCTTATGGGCGGGGCCGATGCGCTGCCGGACCTTATGCCGGACGCTCCCGGGCAAGCCATTGCCGCCCTGCCAAGTTATGCAGCGCTCGTGCCGGACACGCCGCGTTATCACCCCTATACGCGCATGGCGGATATGGCGCTATCGCCCGTTGCAGCGCGGGAGCTCGCGGGCGCATCAAATGCATTCGCAGCGGGGCCGACACGCTCGACGACAGGTTCGACGCTTTTGGCGAATGATCCGCATCTGGAACTGACGGCCCCTGCAATCTGGTATCTGGCGCGCTTGGAGCTGGAAACCGGTGGTGTGATCGGGGCGACAATCCCGGGCATTCCTGTGGTCCTGAGCGGGCGGAATACCAACCTCGCTTGGGGGGTGACTTCGGCCTATCTCGATGATCAGGATGTGTTCATCGAAGAGGTGAATCCGCGCAATCCCGACGAATACCGTAGTAAAGACGGCTGGACACCGTTTCGCACCCGCGACAGCATCATTCCCGTTGCCGGCGCGCCCGCTGTTACGATCAAGTTGCAGTGGACGGAGAACGGGCCTGTTCTGCCGCCGGATCAATACGACCTCGGAACCATTCGCCCGCCTGGGCATGTGACGACAGTGGGCTGGACGGTGTTCAATCAGCGCAACACCAACCTGACGGCAGCGTTGCGGCTGATGCGGGCTGGGAGTGTCGAGGCTGGCATTGCGGCGATGGAAGGCTATGTCGCGCCCGCACAGAACCTGATGCTGGCGGACCGGAACAGTATCGGCTTCAAAGTCGTCGGGCGCATCCCTGATCGTGACGCGGGCCATCAAAGCCGCGGTCGGCTGCCGACGTTCGGCTACCTGCCGGAAAACCAGTGGAAAGGGTATCAACCCTACGCGAACAACCCCGAATATATCGACCCCGAAGGCGGAATACTGGGGAACACGAACAACAAAACGGTGGACCGGCCCTTCCCCGACCATGTGTCCTATCACTGGGGAGATACCCAGAGGATCAATCGCTGGCGGCGGCTGATGCAAGTGCGTGAAGTGCATACGCGGGAAAGCTTTATCGAGGCTCAGCTCGATACGGTCAGCTTCACGGCGCGGGCGTTGCTGCCGCTTGTCGGTCAGGACCTGTGGTTTACCGGCGAGGCCGCGCCGGATGGCACCCCGGAGCGCAAACGTCAGGTGGCGCTGGAAATGCTGGCGGAATGGAACGGGGAAATGAATGAACATCTGCCCGAGCCGCTAATCTACGCGACCTGGATGCGGCACTTGCAGGAACGGCTGATCCGCGACGAGCTCGGCCCGCTTGCAGATGAATTTACCCATGTCGAGCCCCTGTTTATCGAAAGGGTCTTTCGCGATACCGAGGGTGCGGCGCGCTGGTGCGATGTGATCCAGTCTGCGCCGCAGGAGACCTGCACTGATGTGGCACGGATCGCATTGGACGAAGCGATCATTTGGCTGGATGAAACCTATGGAACGACGCTCGAGTCGCTGCGCTGGGGCGATGCGCATGAAGCGACGCATGATCACCCTGTTCTGGGCGACGCGCCGTTCCTGAACTGGTTTGTGAACATCCGGCAATCAACATCAGGCGGCGATAATACGCTGATGCGGGGCAAGACCGCCGGTGTCGGACCGGACCCGTTTCAGAACGTCCATGCGGCGGGCTATCGCGGGGTCTACGATCTGGCGGATCCTGACAGTTCGGTATTTGTCATTTCGACAGGCCAATCCGGACATCCGCTGAGCCGCCATTATGACGATCTGGGCGAGCGCTGGCGTCAGGGAGAATATGTTCCAATGGCGCTGGACCCCGATCTGGCCCGTGCCGCGGCGGTAGGCGTCACAACGTTAACGCCCGCTACACGCTAGAGGCGCTGAAAGCGCGTGGCTTGAAGGGCCGTCCAGAGGACATTGATCTCATATCCGGTCTCGGTGAGCGTTTCGTTCTGCACGACGCCTTGATCGAAGAGCCATGCGCGCTTTCGTCCCTCATCAAAACTCAACGTGACGCTGGCTTCGGTGCGGATCGGGGTCAAGCGCTCGGAAATACGCGACACAAGTGCATCGACGCCTTCGCCGGTCCATGCAGATAGCGCGAGGATTTCATCGCGTCGTTCGGCGACGGCGCGGGTGGCGTCACGAACTTCGGGCGGGAGAAGATCGATCTTGTTCCAGATTTCAAGCACCGGTGTTTCTTCGGTCACGCCGAGGCTGGTCAGAATAGCGAGCACATCTTCGGATTGTTCCTCGCTCTGG
>JAEPMR010000032.1 GCA_017643845.1 Marivivens sp.
CGACGCCGGGGCGTCTGATCGACCTCTTGGATCGGGGCGCGGTGCGGCTGGATATGACCGAGTTTCTGGTGTTGGACGAGGCAGACCAGATGCTGGACCTCGGCTTTATCCACGCTCTTCGCAAGATCGCGCCGCTCTTGCCGAAAGAGCGTCAGACGATGCTGTTTTCGGCGACGATGCCGAAGCAAATGGCGGAACTTGCCGAAAGTTTCCTGACGAATGCAATCCGTGTGCAGGTGAACCCTCCGGGGCAGGCGGCGGACAAGATCGAGCAATCGGTGCATTATGTCGCTAAGGCGGTGAAGACCGACCTGCTTATCGAGCTGCTGGACGGTCACCGCGACGAGATGGCGCTCGTCTTTGGACGCACCAAGCATGGAATGGAAAAACTGTCCCGCCAGCTGGCGGCCAAGGGATTTTCAGTGGCGGCAATCCACGGCAACAAGAGCCAGGGCCAGAGGGACCGCGCCATCAAGGATTTCCGTGACGGTCAGATCAAGGTACTGGTGGCGACCGATGTCGCGGCGCGGGGCATTGATATTCCGGGCGTGCGCTACGTCTATAACTACGAGCTGCCGAATGTGCCGGAGAACTACGTGCACCGGATCGGCCGAACTGCACGGGCAGGTGCGGATGGTATGGCCGTGGCATTCTGCGCGCCCGATGAGATGGGCGATATGCGCGATATCGAGAAGGTCCTGAAGGGTCCGATTCCGGTTGCTTCCGGTCGGCCCTGGGCACCGTCCGAAGAGGAAAAGCCGAAGCCGCGCGGTGGGCGGGGTGGTCCGCGCCGTCAGGGTGGCGGGCAGAAGCCGGGGCATACGGCAAGCAAACCGCCGCGCCACAAACGCCGCCGCAAGCCGGGCGGCGCGCGCAACGCGGCATAGGCTGTGTCGCCGATGATCCCCAAAGCCTGAAAACAAAAACGCCGCCCCGAGGGGCGGCGTTCTTTTTGACGTATACGCGGGAGCTTAGAAGCCCAGACCGGCGTACTTGTTCTTGAACTTGGAGACGCGGCCGCCAGCGTCGAGCAGGCGGGACGAGCCACCGGTCCATGCGGGGTGCACGGAGGGGTCGATATCCAGAGCGAGAGTGTCGCCTTCTTTGCCCCAAGTCGATTTCATCTGGACGATTGTGCCGTCCGTCATTTTGACGTCGATCATGTGGTAGTCGGGATGGATGTCTTTTTTCATCTCATCGTCTCCTTACGCTTCAGCGCCGCCAAGCGGCTTGTAGTTCGACTGCTCGGCGATCCGTGCGGACTTACCGCGGCGCGAGCGCAGGTAGTAGAGCTTCGAGCGGCGGACGCGACCACGACGCACAACGGTGATGCTGTCGATGTTGGTCGAGTAGAGCGGGAATACACGCTCCACGCCTTCGCCGAAGGAAATCTTGCGAACGGTGAACGAACCGGCAATGCCCTGGCCGTTTTTGCGGCTGATGCAGACGCCTTCGTAGTTCTGCACACGGGTGCGCGAGCCTTCGGTCACCTTGAAGCCGACGCGGATGGTGTCACCGGCTTTGAAATCGGGAATTTCTTTCCCGAGGGAGGCGATTTGTTCCGCCTCGATCTGTGCGATCAGGTCCATCTGATCCACTCCTATGATTGCTTGCGGTTTGGTCCGCAAAGTTTGCGCGTCCTAAGAGCTCTTGGTCTTCTTCCGGGTCCGCGTTCTGCGCCCGCCAGAGATCAGGTCGTCGTTGCTTGTCGCGCTGTCCCAGAGACTATCCTGCCGAAGAAAGCAGACCCAAAAGAACAACGGCCCGCAAGCCGATTCCGGCTGCGGACCTGCGCCGTATAAGGGCTGCGGCCTGTGTGATCAAGGGGGATGTCGCTTGACAGGCGCGCAGTGCTCGCGTGGGGTGACCGGACACGATCAGGGAGGCGGATGTGCAGGCGGATGTCGTAGTTGTCGGTGGTGGAACAGCGGGCTTCGGTGCGGCGATTGCGGCTGCGAGGCAGGGGCTGAAGGTGACACTTGTCGAAGCGACCCCAAAGATCGGCGGCGTGATGGCATTTTGTCCCGGAATGCCCTGGGGTGCCGCCTATCCTGCAGATGTCATGGTCGGCGGAGTAATGGAGGAGCTCACGTTGCGGCTGATGGCAATGGATCCGCCCGCTGCCGAGAAACGGCCCTGTACGCTGGAGAATTTCGGGCCTGAAATCATCTATGATCACGAGATCGCAACGCTGACGATGTTTGAGATGCTGGAGGAGGAGCGGGTTGATCTGAGGCTGAACACGACGGTGCTCGGACCGGTGATGGAGGGGAAGCGCATTGAGGCGGTCGAGGTCAGTGGCCGACGAGGTATCGAACGTCTTGCGGCTGGCGTTGTGATCGACTGTTCGGGGGATGGAGACCTCTCCGCTAAGGCGGGTGTGCCGTTCCGGCTGGGGGATGGTGGCGGAAACATGATGGGGGTCTCATTGACCTTTCATATGATTGGCGCGGATTGGGAGGCTGTTTTTGCGGAAGGCGATCCGTATTTCGAGCGTTATGCGGCTCGAGGCGTTGCCGACGGGCGGCTGCATCCCGATTTGCGCAAGCTGTATCTGATGAAAGGGTTTCATCGCGATACGGTTTTTTGCAACTCGGTGATTATCCGAGGCGTGGACGGCACTGATCCGGCGGCAGTGACGCGAGCCACGCAGGAAGGCCGCAGGCGGTGCCTGGCGCTTGCACGTTTCCTTGTTGATGACGTGCCCGGGTTCGAAGCGGCGCGGATGGCGTATCTGGGGCCGGCCGTTGGAGTGCGCGAGACCCGAAAGCTGGAGGGTTTGTACCGGATCACCGGCGCTGATCTGGCGAGGGCCACGAAATTCCCGGATGGTGTGGTCGCCTGTGACAATCCGGTCGACGATGTGATGCGCGGTGGCGGAGCGATGACACATGACGCGATTGTGGGGGAGGGAGGCTATTACACGATCCCATTCCGTGCCCTAGTACCGGATGAGATCGAAAACCTGATGTTCGCCGGGCGGATCGTTTCGGCCGATGATGTGGCGTTTGCTTCCGTACGGGGAATGCCGCAATGCATGGCGATGGGGCAGGCGGCAGGAACCGCGGCGGGGATGGCGCTCGCGGGGGAGATTGCCGTACAGGATGTGAATGCGGCGGCACTGGTGGAAGAGTTGCAGCGACAGGGATTGCGGGGGCTGGGTGGCGAGCCTCTTTGCGCAGGCTAACTTTTTTCGGAGCTGCCGGTCCGCATTTCCTGATAGCGGGCCCACATATCGGGGCGGCGGGCGCGGGTGATCTCTTCGGATTGGGCTTTGCGCCACTTTTCGATTTCGCCGTGATGACCTGACATCAAAACGGGCGGAATTTCGCGTCCTTCCCATTCGGCGGGGCGGGTATATTGGGGGTGCTCCAGAAGCCCGTTGGAATGGCTTTCTTCGTCAATCGAACTGGCATTTCCCAGAACGCCGGGCAGGAGGCGGACCGTGGCATCCAGTACGGCCTGAGCTGCGATCTCGCCGCCGGTCATTACGAAATCGCCAAGGCTGATTTCTTCGATTTCGAAATGATCCAGAACTCGTTGATCAACCCCTTCGAAGCGACCGCACAGGAGTGTCACCCCATCGCATGCAGCGAGTTTACGGGCCATGTCCTGTGTGAAAGGTGCCCCGCGCGGGGAGAGATAGATGAGTGGCATGACCCCGCGCCGACGTTGGCGGGCATGCTGGATCGCGCGGCCCAGAACATCGGCGCGCAGAACCATACCGGCTCCGCCGCCGGCCGGAGTGTCATCAACATTGCGGTGCTTGCCCTCGCCGAAGGGACGCAGGTCGATGGTGTCGAGTTGCCAGCGTCCCTCTTGCAGCGCTTTGCCGGTCAGGCTTTCGCCCAAGGTTCCGGGGAAGGCCTGCGGAAACAGAGTGATGACCTGCGCGCGCCAAGCGCGCGCCAATTCCGGCGTTTCGCTCATCAGGTCGCGCGGTTGGAGCGTGGGACGGATGGATTTGCGGCCAATGGCTTTGAAACGGGTTTCGTCGCTCATTGCGCACTCACTCGAAGAGGCCGTCAGGTGGGTCGGCTATGATCCTACCCGAAGCGAGATCAACGGTGGGCACGGCGGCTCTCGTAAAGGGCAGGAGCACCGAGGCGCGTGCGCCCGGACTATGGATTTCGAGTAGGTCGGTAGCGCCGTGATTTTGCACCGCTCGCACGGTGCCGAGCTCTGCCCCGCCGGTGTCAACGACGGTGAGCCCGATCAAGTCGGCGTGGTAGAATTCGTCATCCGGCAGCGATGGAAGGCACTCACGCTCGGCGAACAGATTTGTACCTTTAAGCGCGTCGGCGTCCTCTTTGCTGACAATGCCATCTATTCGTGCGGTCAGGGCGTTCTTGGTCTGGCCTGTAACAACGATGGTGGCAAAGCTTCGGTCACCCCGATCGGTGTAGAGGGGGGTGTAGTCTGCGATCGCGGCAGGATCGGCGCAGAAGGACTTTAGCCGGACTTCGCCCCGCACGCCGAAGGCGCCTGCGATTGATCCGACGATAACGCGCGTGTCGCTCATTGTTTTGCTCCGTGGCAAACGCCTGCATACCAAGCTCCGCCCCGATCCAGACAGGCGTCCTGAGATAGCCCGTACTGGACCCACATGCCGCAACCGAAGGCCGCGACGGGGATCAGGAGTTTGCGAAAGAGCCAGAACATTCCGGGGTCGGGAGCGGGGGGCGTGACGCCCCCCACCAGGCCGAATTATTCGGCGGATTCTTCGGCCGGAGCAGCAGCGGCTTCGACAGCTTCGGCGGCCTTGGCAGCTTTGGCTTCGGCGCGATCCTGAGCGGCTTTGCCCGGGGTGCCTTTTTTCGGGTTGTTGCGTTCTTTCTTGGCGACAACGCCAGCGGCTTCGAGGAAGCGGGAGACGCGATCCGTCGGCTGGGCGCCCTGGTCGAGCCAGTGCTGGACGCGCTCGACGTTCATCTGAACGCGCTCTTCGCTGTCTTTCGGCAGGAGCGGGTTGTAGGAGCCGAGCTTCTCGATGAAGCGACCATCGCGCGGCATGCGGCTGTCAGCAGCAACGATGCGGTAGAAGGGGCGCTTTTTGGAGCCGCCGCGGGCGAGCCGGATTTTCATAGCCATGTGAGTATCTCCTTTGAATGGCAGGGTGGCGGGGATGCCGCCTCAGGTCTGGTGTTGTTTGTGGTGTTGGATGACTTCCTGAATGATGAAGTTCAGGAATTTCTTAGCGAATTCGGGGTCAAGATTGGCCTCGGTCGCAAGATTGGTGAGCCGTTCGATCTGTTGCTCCTCGCGGGCGGGATCGGACGGGGGAAGGTCGTGCTCGGCTTTCAACCGACCAACGGACTGGGTGTGCTTGAAGCGCTCGGCCAGTGTAAAGACGAGGATGGCATCGAGTCTGTCGATGCTGTCGCGATGCTCTTTCAGCAGGGCGGCGGCGCGTGTCACGGCATCCGACATCAGGAAGCTTCTCCCTTGGGCTGGACGTGGCGGTAAACGAGGCAGCTATCGATTTCTGGCAGCATCAAGCGGGCGGCGTCATCACTGACCGCGCCAAGAGTTTCGGCGAGGCGGATCGCGCGGGAATTGGCAGGGTCGATATAGCTGACGACAGTCTGCCAGCCGAGAAGGTCGAACGCCACATCACGGGCGGCACGGGTAGCTTCTGCTGCATAACCGCGACCCTCGCCCTCTGGAAGGAACAGGAAACCCAATTCGGCTTCGGGATCTCCGAATTCATGGGCGAGCAGAACGAAACCGATTGGTGCGCCGCCGTCATTTCTCTCAACGGTCCAAAGACCCGCACCACGCAGGAGCCAGCCCGCGGTCAGCTGGTTGAAATCCAGCCATGCCTCTTCTTGTGTGAGAGGGCCGCCGATGTAGCGACCGCGATCACTGGTGACAATGCGGGAATAGGCATCGAAATCGTTGATGCGGGGCGCGCGGAGCAAGAGCCGCGCTGTGCGCAACTCGGGCAGTTGGCGCGAAATCTTGCGGGCGATCTGTGCCGCGCCGCCGAGTGGAGCCATTTGCCAAGGGTGCCTCATGAGCGGACCTCCCGTGGTGCAGGATGTCTGTAGACAAGGCAGGGCTGATCCGGTTTGGGCTGCGGGGCGGCTGGGTCGTGCTGCGCGCCGAGCTTTTCCGCCAGACGGATCGAGCGGGTATTTTCGGGGGCGATGTAGCTAACGATCGTTTGCCAGCCAAGTTGCAGCCACGCGTGATCAATCGCGGCGCGGGCAGCCTCGGTCGCGATGCCGGTGCCTTCGACGCTGTCGTCCCAGATCATCCAGCCGATTTCGGTTTCCGGCCAGTCTGCCGGATACCAAGGGCCGATCATTCCGAGCGCGTGCTCTTCCGCGCCACGGCGGGTGACAATCCACATGCCGTAGCCGCGCATCTCCCAATGGCCGATTTCAGCTGCAAGCGCGCGCCATGCCTGCCCCTCTGTCAACGGGCCGCCAATGCCGGCTGCGCGGTCTGACAGGAAGAACGCACGTGCGGCCTCCCAATCGCGTGCGTCGGGGCGGCGCAGGACGAGACGTTCGGTCTCGAGCCGCTGGTCATCACGGATGACAGGCTTATGAAGGACGGTCTGGTTCACTTCCGCTTTCCGAAACCGGACAGGCCGGGCGGCAATCCGCCAGCCGCTCCGCCAAAGCCTTTGGGCAACTGTCCCTGAAGCGCCTTGGCTGCGTCCTGCATCGCTTTGGGGTCGTTCATGTCGGGCATGGCGTCCGCGCCGCCTTTGCCGAACATGCTCTTCATTGCCTGACGCAACGCGCCGCCTTTGCCCATTTTGCCGATCTTTTTCATCATATCGGCCATCTGGCGTTGTTGCTTGAGCAGTTTGTTCAGCTCGGAGACTTCAAGTCCCGCACCGGCGGCGATCCGCTTTTTGCGGCTTGCCTGAAGAAGGTCGGGATTGGCGCGCTCTTTCTTGGTCATGGAATTGATCAGCGCGATCTGACGGCGCAGCATCGTGTCATCCATCCCCGCAGCGGCCATCTGTTTGGACATTTTGCCCATCCCCGGCATCATGCCCATGACACTTTCCATGCCGCCCATTTTGAGCATCTGCTCCAGCTGCATTTTGAGGTCGTTCATATTGAACCGGCCTTTTTGCAGGCGCTTGACCATGCGCTCGGCCTGTTCGGCCTCCAGGGTCTGCTGGGCTTTCTCGACAAGGCTGACGATGTCGCCCATGCCGAGAATGCGGCCCGCGATGCGCGACGGCTCGAAAGTTTCGATGGCGTCCATTTTCTCGCCGAGACCGACGAAGCGAATTGGCTTGCCGGTGACAGCACGCATGGATAGCGCGGCACCGCCGCGACCGTCGCCATCCATACGGGTGAGGACAACGCCGGTGACACCGATCTTATCGTCAAATTCCTGCGCGACGTTAACCGCGTCCTGACCAGTGAGGCCATCGACGACGAGCAGGGTTTCGCGCGGGTTGGCAACGTCGCGCACTTCGGCGGCTTGCTGGATCAGCTCTTGATCAATGTGCAAGCGACCTGCGGTGTCCAGCATGTAGACATCATAGCCGCCAAGGCTTGCTTGGGTCTTGGCGCGCTTGGCGATGGTGACGGGGTCTTCGCCCTTGACGATGGGAAGGGTATCAACGCCGATTTGTTGCCCGAGGATGGCAAGCTGTTCCATCGCGGCGGGGCGATTGACGTCGAGCGAGGCCATTAGCACGCGCTTGCCTTCGCGCTCCATGAGGCGCTTGGCGAGTTTGGCGGTGGTGGTAGTCTTACCCGAGCCCTGTAGACCGACCATCAGGATCGGCGCGGGCGGGTTGTCGATTTTTAGCTGGCCCGGTTCATCTTCGCCGGTGAGGACATGCACGAGCTCGTCATGGACGATCTTCACCACTTGCTGTCCGGGGGTGACTGATTTGGTCACGGCCTGGCCGGTGGCTTTCTTTTCGACCGCTTTGACGAAGCTGCGAGTGACGGGGAGGGAAACGTCGGCTTCCAGAAGGGCGACGCGGACTTCACGCAGGGCGGCGCGGACGTCATCTTCGGACAGCGCGCCTTGTTTGGTCAGGCGGTCAAAGACGCCAGAGAGGCGGTCGGAAAGATTTTCAAACATGCCGTGGCCCTCCGTGACCGTTGCTGCATTTGGCCGATACATAGGCATCAGCCGCCCAATTCCCAAACCGAGTGTGCCCCCACGGGCGCAACGCGCTGGTGGAGGGCGATCCCCGCATGTGTGCGAGGACCGGAAGCGGGACACTTCCGGGTGATGGTCGGCGGTTAGGGGGGGGGGCGGGTTGAGGAAAGGCCGAAGCGAAGCGGAGGATGCGCGTGTGCCTTGTGCTGCTGAACGAAAAGCCTAGTGTGGGGAGGGAACTGTTATTTCTTGCACATCACTCGCAGGTCAGAACGATGGACAATTGGGATGAAATCCGCACGGCCTATCAGGTTGCGCGACTGGGAACCGTTAGCGGTGCTGCTGACGCGCTGGGCGTGCATCATGCAACCGTGATCCGCCATATAGATGCACTAGAGGGGCGTCTGGGGGTCAAATTGTTTCAGCGTCATGCGCGCGGGTATACGGCAACCGAGGCAGGTCAGGACCTATTGCGCGTCGCGCAGGCGACGGATGACCAATTCGCCCAGTTAGCGGGACGCATCAAAGGGCAAGGCGAAGGTGTAACCGGGGAACTGGTGGTCACATCTCTGGCGCCGATGTCACCGCAGCTGACACCGATCCTTGTGCAATTTCAGCGCGATAACCCCGGATTGCTGGTCCGCTATTTGACCGGTGAGCGGCTGTTTCGTCTGGAGTATGGCGAGGCGCATGTCGCAATCCGGGCGGGTGCTGCGCCGCAGGAACCGGACAATGTGGTGCAGCCGTTCGCCGAGCAGCAATACCTAATGGTCGCTGCACCGTCCTATATTGCCCGCCACGGCGCACCAGAAACCGAAGCCGACCTCGCTGACCACTGGTTTGTGGGGCATGATAGCGAACACAGCCGGGCGCCGTTCCTCCAGTGGCTGTCGCAGGCAGTGCCACGACAGAGAGTGATCTACCGGACGACCGACGAGACGACCGCGCAGACCGCCATTCTGGAGGGCGCGGGGATCGGGTTTCTGCCGTGTTGGGCGATGAAACATCATCCCGAGATGGTGCGCCTTCTCGAGCCGCGACCGGAGTGGCGGGCCTCGCTCTGGCTGGTCACGCATGTGGATTTACACCGTACCGCAAAGGTTCAAGCGTTTCTCGCGGCACTGAAGGCCAGTGTGAATGACTGGACCGTTGCATGACGCCAGCGATGCGCGGGCATCTGGCGATGCTCATCTGGGCCGCAGGTGTGGCGGGATCTTTTTCGCTGGGGCAGCGTGTCGCAAATGAGATCAGTCCGCTTGCGCTCAATGCCGTGAGGTTCTGGCTGGCTGTTGTTCTGTTGGGGGCAATGGTTCGCGTGAGCGGGGACCGGATCAACCCCCGTCTGGGCGGACATTGGCGCTATGCCATTCTGGGAGCGATC
Organism: Marivivens sp.; assembly: GCA_017643845.1. Classification (GTDB taxonomy): domain Bacteria; phylum Pseudomonadota; class Alphaproteobacteria; order Rhodobacterales; family Rhodobacteraceae; genus JAEPMR01. The sequence continues at coordinate 9,470 of JAEPMR010000032.1, forward strand.
TTCGCATTCTATTTTATCACGATGTTTGAAGGGTTGAAGACCGCGTCTTCGGTCAGCATCGCTGCGGTTCTGACGCTGACGCCGATCATGTCCGCCGCGTTCGGCTGGCTGCTTTTGCGACAGTTGGTAACGGCGCGGATGGCGCTGGCGCTTGCGCTGGGAGGCATTGGTGCGCTCTGGGTCATCTTTCGTGCAGACATCGAAGCGTTTCTGGCGCTCGATCTGGGGCGGGGGGAGCTGATATTCTTTTTCGGGTGTTTGGCACACGCGTTTTACACACCCTTCGGGCGTAAGGTGAACCGCGGCGAGGCGTCACTGGTCTACACCTTCTGGGTGCTGGTTTATGCTGCGTGCGTTGCAAGTGCTGCTGGCCTTTTGGCGCTATTAGAGACCGATTGGTCAGGGCTATCGCCGCTGGTTTGGGTGACGATCGGGTATACGGCGCTAATCGCGACGGCGATGACTGCATCGGCACTGCTCTACGCAGCGATGCGGCTGCCTTCTGCGAAAGTGATGGCCTACACCTACCTTACGCCAAGTTTGGTGATCGTATGGGAGCTGGCATTGGGTGGCCAGCCGCCTGCGGCGCTCGTCCTTGCGGGCTTCGTGCTGACGGTGATTGCGCTCTTGCTGCTCCTCAGGGAGTAGGTGGCTCTTCGATTTGGGTTTCGAGGAACCGCTCGAATGCATCCAGATCGACGCTTTCCATCAGGCCGAACCCTTGCATCCAGACGGACGCCTCTCGGAGGGCGTCAGGCTCAAGTTTGCACCACTTGACGCGACCGCGTTTTTCCTGACTGATCAGACCGGCAGAGTTTAGCAAACTGAGGTGTTTGGAAATTGCGGCCAGCGACATCTCGAACGGTTCGGCAACGTCAGTTACGGCCATATCATCCTCCAGCAGCATAGTGAGGATGGCGCGGCGCGTCGGGTCCGCCAAGGCCGCGAAGACGGTATCGAGAGAGACAGCTTTGATCACCTTCTCGGCGTAGCCAGAAGGGATGGAGCGGTCAATCTAAATCATTTGGACCAAAATCTTTGGGGTGCTAGGCTGGCAGGCACGGGGGAAGTGCGTATGCCGCTACGGTACTGGGCGATTATTTTGGTGTTGGCGGCCGGTTGGGGGTCGTCCTTCTTCTTTAACGAGATTTTGCTGCGCGAGTTGCATCCTCTATGGGTGGGCGCGGGACGCGTGACGACTGGTGCATTGGGGTGCTGGTTATGGCTGGGTCTGCGTGGACAGGCGCGGCTAGTTCCAGTTACGGTAATCGGGCATCTGGTGGTGTTCGGGCTGTTGCAATACGGGCTGCCGCTAACGATCTTTCCCCTATCGCAGCAATATATCACCTCCTCTGCGGCGGGGATCATCAACGCCATGACACCCATCATGGTCGTGCTTGTCAGTCATTTCTGGCCCGGCGGAGAGCGGGCGACTTTGCTGAAGTCTTTTGGCGTGGCTTCCGGGTTTTTTGGTATCGTCCTGCTGGCGGTGCCGTCATTGCAGGGGGGAGGCGAATCCGCTCCTTTGGCGCTTGCATTCGCGCTGTTGGCACCGCTGAGTTACGGGCTTGCGCTGAATTATTTGCGGATATTCGACGGGATGGATCGGACCTTATTGACTGCCTGGGCGCTGCTGGTCGGTGCATCGGTCATGGTTCCGATTGCGGCCACGGCGACCGGGGCGCCGCAGATTTCTCAAGCCGAGACATGGGTGGCGCTCGGTGTCATCGGATTTGTTCTGACGGCCGCCGCGTTTATCATCCTGTTCTGGCTGATCCCCAAGGTGGGCAGCACGGCTGCATCCACCGTTACATTTATTGCACCTGTGGCGGCGCTCCTATTGGGAGTGCTGGTTCTGGAGGAGACCGTGCTGCCGATTCAATATGCCGGACTGGCTGCAATCTTTGGAGGATTGGTGTTTATCGACGGTCGTCTGTTCCGCTGGTCAAGGAAAGATCAACCGCTCGGTTGAATATGCGCAATGCGCCCAGAATGCGGTTTGAAGGGGATGAGGCACTTTGGCGCTTTTGCTGATTTTTTATTTTTATACAACTAAATCAATATCTTAAATATTGCTTGTCCGACCACCAAGCCCGCTTGACTCATTGCGTGCCAGACCCTAGCAAGTGCGCAAGTTTCATGTGGGGGATATCTCTCGTGTCTGACATGCGCGAACCCTCGGACGCGGATCGTTTGAAGGCGCTCGAAGAGCGGATCGAACAGGCGCGGAAGCCGGGTGACGAGGAGCACCACATGAAAAAGGACTATTCGCAGGCGCAGCTTGCGTGGCGGATGGTCATCGAGCTTGTAGCCGGTCTCGGGATCGGTTTTGGCATCGGATACGGGTTGGATACCCTTCTGGGGACCATGCCGATTTTTCTGGTGCTGTTTATATTCTTTGGCCTCGCGGCTGGCATCAAAACGATGCTGAACTCGGCCAAGTATGTGCAGATGAAACAGCTGGCCAAGATGGCTGGCGAAGATGAGGGCAGCTGACGTGGCGACCGAAGCAAAAGGCGAAGAAACCGGCGGTCTGGTATTCCATCCGCTCGACCAGTTCATTGTCAAACCGTTGTTCGGTGACGGACCGATCCACTGGTATACGCCGACGAACGTGACGCTTTGGATGTTCCTGGCGGTGCTGGCTGTGATTTTGGTGTTCGTCGTCGGCAGCCGCGGTCGTGCGGTTATCCCGAGCCGGATGCAGTCGGTCGGCGAGCTGATCTACGGCTTTACCTACAAAATGGTTGAGGATGTCGCTGGCAAGGACGCCGTTAAGTTCTTCCCGTACATCATCACATTGTTCATCTTCATCCTTTTCTCGAACTTCCTCGGTCTGCTGCCGATGAGCTTTGCTACCACCAGCCACATCGCGGTGACTGCTGTTCTGGCAGCGGCGGTGTTCCTCACGGTGACAATCGTCGGGTTTGTGAAGAACGGCACAGCTTTCCTCGGTCTGTTCTGGGTATCTTCCGCGCCGATGGCGCTGCGGCCGATCCTTGCCGTGATCGAACTGATTTCCTACTTCGTGCGTCCTGTGAGCCATTCCATTCGTTTGGGCGGCAACATCATGGCAGGCCACGCTGTGATCAAGGTTTTCGCAGGCTTTGCCGCGATTGCCGCGATCAGCCCCGTGTCGGTGCTTGCGATCAGCGCGATCTACGGGCTCGAAGTTCTCGTAGCCGGCATTCAGGCTTACGTTTTCACCATTCTGACCTGTGTCTATCTGAAAGATGCGCTGCATCCATCGCACTAAGGTCCGGATCCCTATCTAACGCAATTCCATCGTAAGGAGAAAAATCATGGAAGGCGATATCGCACAACTCGGTCAATTCATTGGTGCTGGTCTGGCCGCTATCGGTTCCGGCGCTGCTGCAATCGGTGTGGGCCACGTTGCTGGCAACTTCCTCGCCGGCGCTCTGCGGAACCCGTCCGCAGCTGCTTCGCAGACTGCAACTCTCTTCATCGGCATCGCATTCGCAGAAGCTCTGGGGATCTTCTCGTTCCTCGTCGCTCTGCTGCTGATGTTCGCCGTCTAATCCAAAGACGTGTCCTTACGGTCGGGGCGCGCGGACTGATCCGCGCCCCCGATGACATGACTTAGGTCCGACGGAGAGACGAGAGATGGCAGGCGAATCCACAACGGTCGAACACGCCGCTGACGCAGGCGCACACGGGGCGGAAGCCTCTGGTGCGGGTATGCCGCAGCTGGACTTTTCGACCTTCCCAAACCAGATTTTCTGGCTCGTAGTCACGCTCGTCGTGATCTACTTTGTCCTGTCGCGTATCGCCCTGCCGCGCATCAGCGCAGTATTGGCCGAACGTGCAGGCACCATTACGAATGATATTGCGGCTGCCGAAGAGCTGAAGCTCAAAGCGCAGGAAGCAGAAGCAGCCTACAATCAGGCTCTTGCTGACGCGCGCTCTGAGGCGAACCGCATTGTGGCTGAAGCGAAAGCCGAAATTCAGTCAGAGCTGGATGCAGAAATGCAAAAGGCCGACGCTGAAATCGCAGCCAAGACCGCTGAAAGCGAGAAGGCGATTGCTGAGATCCGCGAAAACGCGGTGAAGAGCGTGACTGATGTTGCGAAAGACACGGCAAAAGAAATCGTGGCGGCTCTCGGCGGAAAGGCCGATGCCAAGACGGTGACAGCCGCTGTCAAAGCGCAGATGAAAGGATAAGGCGATGAAAAAGATCATGACCTTTGCCCTTGCATTCGCAGCGACACCTGCTCTGGCAGCCAGCAAAAACCCGTTTTCTGCTGATTTCTGGCATCTTACGAACACCGATCTGATCGTCAGCATCGCGTTCCTCGTGTTCCTCGGCGTTCTGGTATATTTCAAAGTTCCGGGCATGATCGGCGGAATGCTGGACAAGCGCGCCGATGGCATCAAGTCCGAGCTGGACGAAGCCAAAGCCCTTCGCGAAGAAGCGCAGGCTCTCTTGGCCTCCTATGAGCGGAAGCAGAAGGAAGTGCAGGAGCAGGCCGACCGGATCGTCGCAAGCGCGAAAGACGAAGCAAGCCGTGCCGCCGAGCAAGCCAAGGCCGATATCGCGGCTTCGGTGCAGCGTCGTCTGGCGGCTGCAGAAGATCAGATCGCCAGTGCTCAGGCTTCGGCAATCAAGGATATTCGCAATCAGGCAGTGGCAGTTGCGATCAACGCATCGCGCGAAATCATCGCCAGCCAGATGACAGCGACTGATGCGAACAAGCTGATCGATGCTGCAATCGCAGATGTGGATGCAAAGCTCCACTGATCCGACAAGATCGTTTTAAGAAAGCCCGGCCATCGTGCCGGGCTTTTTTGTTTGGTGCCATATTCCTTAATTTCGCCTTTGTTTCTCCAGACGTTGGCTCCAGTTCCGCATTTAATCTCGGTGTGTGGCGCAATTGGAAACAACCGAAGGAGTAAGGAGCGTGCTGGATCGGCTGGTCCCCGTCCGAACCCTAGTTTTGGTAGCTTTGCTCCTGTCGATTGTCGCAGTGATGATCGGCTGGGGGGCGACGCTTGTCGCGCGGGAGGAAAGCAGATCGAGGTGGGCGCAATTCTCGTTCATAATTGCCCAATTTCCCGAAGATGTTGTCGATGTTGTCAGCGAGCTTCGCTACCTCCTTTCACCGAAGGCACAAGAGGACTTGCTATCGGTCCCAGCTGATGTCGATCCCGTTGCAGAAGGCATGCGAGAACTGGCTGAGGGTCTCTACATCAATGTAGAAAACGGCGCTCAGCGCGGTTGGCGATATGTGGGTGGCGCGTTTCGTGTGGATGGGCACGCCCAGAGCGCGGTTGCCGTGATCAGTCCTGACTTTGAACTTGCTGCTTTATGGGGCGTGGAGGAGAGCGGCCTGAGGAAAGCTGTGACAAATCCAGAGGACTATGGCGCGGATTATCGCAAAGTTCTGCATGGTTTGGACGTGCTGCCAGACGGTACTTACGCGGTCACGATGGATAACGGGAATTCCCTGCAGCGCTACGACACGTGTGGTAAGCCGATATGGGTCCGTCCGGGGCGTTTTCATCACAATGTCACCTATACCGACGGGGTGCTTTGGGCCTTGCGCGACTTCGGCTTTGCGCCGGTGAATGACGGGGGAGAGAATTCTCATTGGGGACAGACCGGCGCAGTTGCGGTGGACCCAGAGACCGGGCGCGAGGTTGCGGCAATTTCGTTTGACCAAATCCGGCAGGCGAACCCAGACATCAGCCTGATTGATCTACCACGTGTGCATGCGGATGCGCCGAGCGAAAATCCAATGCGGATGACAGGGCGTTATATGCACGATCCCTATCATCTGAATGATGCGGAACCGCTTCCTGCCTCTTTGGCAGATCGCTTCCCTGCATTCGAAGCCGGAGACCTGCTCATATCCTCGCGTACGTTGAACACAGTGATGATTGTCGATCCCGCGAGCCGGATTGTGAAATGGTACGCAACTGGGATGACGAACCGTCAGCATGACCCGGACTGGGGGAGCGACGGCGTTATTACCGTCTTTGATAATCGGATGGGGCGGGGGACGAGCGAAATTATTGCAATGGACCCCGCAGAGCCGATGTCTCGCGCGGTCTTGTACGATGGCGCCGAAAGCGGATTTTACACATTCATTCGCGGAAAACATGAACTCCGCGAGGATGGGACACTGGCGGTGATCAGTGCCCAACAAGGCAGACTGTTCGAGGTTTCGCCAGAGGGGCGGACGGTATTCGAGCTCTACAGCACCGACCCCGATGACCCCGACCGCAACTTTGTGATTACGAGTATGGCTTTTGTCCCCGAGGACGAACTGAACAAGGAGATATTCCAATGCAACGACCTCTGAGATTGGCGGCAATGGCCGCACTCGGCGTCATGATCCTTCCGAACCCGGCGATGGCCTACATTGGGCCGGGTATGGGGCTGGGAGCGATTACGGCCGTTCTGGGCATATTGGCAGCGCTCGTCATGGCCGTTATCGGACTGGTCTGGTACCCGATGAAGCGGATGTTCAAGAAGCGGTCAGTCGCCGTCACCGCAGACCCTGCGGGCGAGCGGTAATCTATGATCTGGCCCCTGCTCCTAACGGCGTTTGTCGGAATTTGTGCGGCGGTTGTGCTGACGCGCGTGCCGTTTCTAGGTGAAGTTCGTACGATCGCGCTGACCGGCAAGCGCGCGGTTCGGGCGATGAGCCGTAGAGGGGCGTCGGATCATTGGAAAGAGAAGGTGCTGCAGGCATCGGCGTGGCGAACGATCCGCGCGACGGGTCGCCTGACTGCGATGTTTGTGGCTCTTGGTGGGGCCGTGTGGCTTCTGGTCGAGGTGGTCGAGAGAGTCCTGTATCCGAATTTTGCGGCGATAATGGTCAGCCCTTTGGGTCTCGTTTCCGCGACCGTGGGGGCAGCGTTATGGGGCGTGTTTCAAAGGTCCGCCGCTCGCAAAGTAGGCCGTTCGGAGTATTCAGGGATTGAGAAATTGATGCACCGTCTCGTGCTGGGGAACCGAGGTGTCGCGGAGGCGTGTTTCGATTTTGATCAGCGAATGACGCGGTCTCGCCAGCAGCCGGTAGACGGAGAGGGGCATGTCTTTGTGGCTGGGCTTGCGAGATCAGGGACGACCGCCCTGATGCGGGCAGTGCATGACAGCGGGCAGTTTCGGTCGTTGCAATATCAGGATATGCCATTCGTTCTTGCACCGACGCTTTGGCAAAATCTCCGCAGGAAAGATGCGGCGAACTTGATGAAGGAACGCGAACGCGCCCATGGTGACGGTGTGATGGTCGGGCAGCAAAGCCCTGAGTGCCTTGATGAAGTGTTCTGGCAGATATTCGATGGGGATCGGTATATCGGACCGGAGGTCATGCGGCTTCACCGGCCTTCGAACGAGTTGCAGCGAAAGTTTCAGAGTTATGTGTCGGCGATCCTGACGACTTCGCAAGCGAAACGTTATCTTTCGAAGAACAACAACAATATCCTCCGCCTGCCTGCACTGAAAGCGATGTTCCCCGAAGCCCATATTCTGTTGATGTTTCGTGACCCTCTCGATCATGCGTCCTCGCTCCTGAGGCAGCACCGGAAATTTTCCCAGCGTCAGGCACAAGATCCATTTGTCACGGAGTATATGGCCTGGCTTGCCCATCATGAATTCGGCTCAGGCCATCTGCCATTCGTTGCCGAAGTCGCCGAAGGGCTACCTCGCGATGGGTTAATCTACTGGCTGCGGCAGTGGAGCGCTGTTTATGCAAGGCTACTGGATACGGCTCCGAGCGATGCTCTTTTCATCTGTTACGAGGAGCTGTGCGACGACCCGTCGATCTGGGCATCTATCGCCGACCGACTCGGGATCGAGGCTGGCGACGCAACGTTCAAACGTCCACGGCATGAGCCGATAGAGGTGGACGCGTGTTCCGATGCATTGGCGTACGCCCGCGAGATTTATGCGAGGCTCCGCACGCGCTCTGCCCTGCAGCGGCAGCAAGCAATAGCGGCAGAATAGCTGGGCTAGCGATTGGCTTCGTGTTCGAACCGTTTTTTGGCGAAAACCTCGTTTCGATCCGCGCGTTGCTGATCTGTCAGCGCCCGTTCGACATATGTTAGATGAGCTTCGATAGCTGCGCGAGCGGCTTCGGGGTCGCGGGCCTGTAGAGCATTGTTGATCGCGCGATGCTGGTCGATCAGAACCTCGCGGCTGGTGCGTTGCTTGAACATGACCTGCCGGTTGTAGAAAACCCCTTCCCGTAGCAGCTGATACATGGACCGCATCATGTGAAGCATAATGACGTTGTGGCTGGCCTCAATGATCGCAAGGTGGAAGTCAGCGTCGAGCTGAGCCTCGTCGGATGGGTTTCTTTTGAGATGTGCGGCTTCCATTTTCTGGAAGATGGTGTTGATGACTTTGAGGTCGGTCTCTGAGCCGAGTTTAGCCGCCCGTTCTGCGGCGAGACCTTCCATATCCCGGCGGAAATGGATGTAGTCAAAGACCGCCTCGTCATGGGTCGCAAACAGACGAACGAGGGCGTCAGAGAAGGCGGACCCAAGAACGTCAGCAACGAACACACCCGCCCCAGCGCGTGTGGTGAGTAGGCCGCGCCCTTGGAGGTCTGAAATCGCTTCTCTTAATGACGGGCGGGACACGCCGAGCCGTTCGCTCATCTCCCGCTCGGCAGGGAGCCGCTCGCCGGGACGCAGAATTCCACGCAGGATCAGGCTTTCGATCTGCCTGACGACACCACTGGACAGTTTTTCCTGCTGAATTTTCTCGAACGGCATGACACTCCCTCCACTGGTAAAAATATATTACCACCTTTCCCGAAAGGCCACAAAAAAGGGGCCACGTGTAGTGGCCCCTCTCATGTGATTCATCCGTGATCAGGTGTTGGGCGTGATGATGATTTCCACGCGGCGGTTCTGTTGGCGGCCCTCGGGCGTCAAGTTTGTCGCGATCGGGGCGTCCTCGCCGCGGCCAATCGAGCGTAGCCGGACCGGGTTCACACCTGCATCAACCAGAACACTGCTGACAGCGCGCGCGCGCCGGGCGCTGAGGTCTTGGTTATACTCGGCGCTGCCAGTGTTGTCAGTGTGGCCGATGATACTGACGGTAGTGTCGGGGTATCGGTTCAGGCTGTTTGCCAATGTGCGAAGATCGGAGCGCAGCGCGCCGGTAAGATCGGCAGAATCGACCGCAAATAGGATGTCCTGAGGCATCGTGACGATGAGCTCACTGCCCGTATTGACGATCCCGACCTGACCGCCCATCTGCTCGCGCAGTTCTGCCTCCTGACGGTCGAGTGCTGCACCGCCGACCGCTCCCAATCCGCCGCCGATCACAGCGCCGGCAATGGCGCGGCTGCGGCGATCATCGGCATTTTCGCCACCGGACATGCCGATCAAGGCGCCCAGGCCCGCCCCGAGAAGGGCGCCCTGCTGAGCATTTCTGTTTGGGTTGTTCGGGTCGCGCAGGTCTGCACAGGCAGTGACGGTCATCAGACCGGCTGTCGCTAGGGCGAGAGAGATGCGGGAGAAAGTCATTTTTCTAATCCTTGCATGGGTCAGCATTAACCATTTGAAATTGAGCCTAAACGATAACTGGCATTGTTATCCAATATCAGGATGGCGCTGCGCGAAGAATTGCTCAACCCCCTTGGGCATCGAAACGGGCTGCCTCGAATGCGAGAATGGCGCGCTTGACCGGAAGTCCCCAGTGGTAGCCGCCCAGCGCACCGCTTTTTCTCAGCGCGCGGTGACACGGAATAAGCAGGCTCACCGGATTGCGACCGACCGCCGTCCCGACAGCGCGTACGGCTTTTGGATTGCCGATTGCTGCAGCAATGTCTGAGTATGTCGTGACATGCCCGGAAGGGATAGCGAGAAGCGCCTCCCAGACCTTGATTTGAAAGGGCGCGCCGATCAGGTGGAGCGGAGCGGATGTTTCTGCGCCAAATGCTGCATGGGCCCAAGGTGCAAGATAATCGGGATCCTCGATCATGGCGCTATCGGGCCAGCGGTTTGCGAGATCGTCAAAAGCTTCCTGCTGGCCCGTTTCGGCGGCGAAAGCGAGCCCGCAGATGCCCCGCTCGGTTCCCATTATGAGGGCGGGTCCAAAGGGGCTTTCGAACCAGCCATGTCGGATGGTGAGGCCGTTGCCACCTCGCGCGAATTCACCGGGCGTCATCGCTTCCCACGTCACGAAGAGATCGTGCAGTCGCCCGCTCCCAGACAGGCCGAGCGCGTGGGCGGTATCGAGTGTCGTATGACGGGTTTGCAGGAGTGTGCGAGCGTGATCGATTTGAAGATACTGCTGGTACCGCTTCGGGGATACTCCGACCCATTGGGTAAAGACCCGCTGAAAATGGGACGGACTAAGGCCGACAGCGGCGGCAAGTTGTTCGAGTGAAATTGCAGTGCCGCCCGACTGGGCGTCAATTACATCGAGTGCGCGGCGAATAAGGGTATAGTGGTAGCTCTCTTCCATGCGAGGATCATAAGCTGGGCTTGGGGCGGCGGCGACCCGTTTCTTGCGCATAAGGGAGGCTTGCGGTGGCAGGCGGCTGCGGGCATACCCAACCTATGGCAAAGCAGCTCGACTATCATACGATCCGCGAGATTTTTACCCGTTTCCGCACCGCGGAAGCGGAGCCGAAGGGTGAGTTGCATCATGTGAATGCTTATACGCTCGTTGTTGCCGTTGCGCTTTCGGCGCAGGCGACGGATGCGGGTGTGAACCGCGCGACGCACGAACTTTTCAAGATCGCCGATACACCGGAAAAGATGCTCGCACTCGGCGAAGAGGGGCTGATCGAGCATATCAAGACGATTGGTCTCTACCGGAACAAAGCCAAGAACGTGATCAAGCTTTCCCGTATTCTGGTCGAGGAGTACGGCGGGGATGTGCCAAACTCGCGAGCTGCGCTGCAATCGCTGCCTGGTGTCGGACGGAAGACCGCGAATGTCGTGCTGAATATGTGGTGGCGTCATCCGGCGCAGGCCGTCGATACCCACATATACCGCGTCGGTAATCGCACGGGCATCGCGCCAGGGAAGGATGTTGATGCTGTTGAACGGGCGATCGAAGACAATATTCCGGCAGATTTCCAGTTGCACGCGCATCACTGGCTGATCCTGCACGGGCGATACACATGCGTCGCGCGGAAACCAAAATGCGGAGCCTGTCTGATCAGGGATCTCTGCCAATTCGAGGACAAGACCCTATGAAGAAGTATCAGGTTGTCGGGATCGGAAATGCGATGGTTGACGTGCTGACCCGTGCCGAGGACGGCTTTCTCGCGGAGGCCGGGATTGAGAAGGGTATCATGCAGCTGATCGACATGGAGCGTGCCGTTGCACTCTATGGGCAGATTGGCCCTGCGCGAGAGATTTCCGGTGGCTCTGCTGCAAATACCATTGCGGGCATCGCGCAGCTGGGTGGGCGGACGGCCTATGTTGGTAAGGTGAAGGACGACCAACTCGGCGCCATCTTCGCGCATGATCTCAGGGCGCAGGGAGCAGATTACGTGACCGGGCTCGCTCCGAAGGACGCGGACGGCGAAACCGGGCGCTGTATCGTGGTGGTGACGCCAGATGGTGAGCGGTCGATGAACACCTATCTGGGGGTTACTGAATTTCTGGAGCCGTCAGATATCGATCCGAACATGATGGCTGATGCCGAGTGGATTTATCTGGAAGGCTACCGTTTTGACGGGCCCGATAGCCATGCGGCCTTCGCCAAGGCGATTAATGCCTGCAAAGGGCGGGGTGGCAAAGTCGCGCTTACCCTGTCAGATCCGTTCTGCGTGGAGCGCCACCGCGACGCATTCCGAATGATGATCCGCGAGGACGTGGACCTGCTGTTCTGTAATCGTGCTGAGATGCTCTCGATGTATCAGACGGATGATTTTGATGCTGCGCTGAAACAGGCAGGCGAAGAGGTCGAGTTGGTGGCCTGTACCGACAGCGAACATGGGGCGCATATCATTTCAGGGCGGGTTCGCCGCCATGCGCCCGCTGTTGCGACACAGATCGTTGATGCCACAGGGGCAGGCGACCTCTTTGCCGGTGCATTCCTCTGGGGGCTGGTGAATGGATATGATGCCGAGACCTGTGGCCGGATGGGCTGTGTCGCGGCATCTGAGATCATCAGCCACATCGGTGCACGTCCCGAGGCTGACCTCAAGGCACTGTTTGCGAAACATCAATTGATCTGAGAGGCCTCAATCACTGGTGTCAATGATCGTGAAAGCATGGCTGACATCTGCGGTTTTTGCCAGCATGGCGATCGCAGAGCAGTATTTCTCGACCGAAAGATCGACAGCGCGGGCGACCTTTTTTTCGTTAAGATTACGACCCGAGATCGTGAATTGCATGTGGATCTTGGTGAAGACCTTCGGGTCTTCGGTTGCGCGGTCGGCGTCTACGTCGCAGACGCAATCCTCGATCCGCTCGCGTCCTTTTTCGAGGATGGACACGACATCATAGGATGAGCAGCCGGCAGCGCCAAGAAGAACCAGCTCCATCGGGCTGGGGCCTGGTGTGGGCGCATCGGGGGATGGACGGGTGCCCAAGACGATTGAATGCCCTGTTCCAGAGGTGCCGATAAATGTCCGCTGCTCGGCCCATTTGACGCGCGCTTTCATGTGATGCTCCCAAACTACAATTGCGCGCAGGTGTAGGGTGCACTGTCGCGATGTGCAACGAGATTAGTCGCCGAGTTTGGCGTGGATTTCGTCGAGGTCGATTTCGCCAGTCGGCATCTTATTCGAGGGATTTTCAAAATCGTAGCGGAACAACTGGAAGTCTTTTTTGTAGATTTCGAAGACCAGATGCATCGAGAGATCGTCGAAATAATCCTCGACGGGGTGTGCACGCTTCGGGCCGTGGCCTTCGCTTTCATTGAAGCGTGGGGTGGATGCCAGATCGACCGGATGCGGGGTCTCTATGTTGTCGAGGACGACCTGCATGCCATCGTTGAATTTCTCGGTCCAGAAGATGTGGTTGTAGCGGCCGCCGTTGGCGATGAAGGTCGAAATATGGCCTGACATTGCCGACCAGTGAATATCTGGATCCATAGGACGCCGCCACTGGATAGTATCACGAGCAAAAAGTAGAAAGCGGCGGAAGCTCTTGATCTGATCGAATTCAAAACCTGTTGCAGGGTCACCGACCTCGATCCCGTATTTCTGGATCAGGAGCGGGACAAGATTGCCGCGATACCGACGACCGTTTCGCTGGATACCGCAGATCTTGTCAAAAAAGGACGACAGGATGCGGGTGTAGGGATTGCGGACACAAGTGAACGCGTAGGTTTCTTGCGATTTTACGGCAGTAGAGATCGGGTCTTTGCTATCGTCGAGTGCCCATTTGTGCAGTCCCGATTGGGCGTCGTGAATGTCGCCGTCAAAGTATTCGCCGTGATCGGAATAGTAGAGAACCTGACCGATGGTCGAGCAGGCACATTTCGGAACGACGCGATAAATCACGCTCTCGCTTTCGGTCATCCATGTGCCAGGAAACCCCATTCTAGCCTACTCCCCGCATAGCGATTGGTCGCCGATGCCTAATAACACTATCAAAAATTCAACATCCCCTGTTTATTCAACCTTAGTTCACGCTATCAAGTGAAAACCAATCTATGCGAGAGAGCAGGACACACCGCCGGGATGGCAAAAATCGCTTTCATATTGCTCTGCCATAAGGATCCTGCTGCGATCGTGCAGCAGGCGCGCCAGTTGACGGCGGCGGGTGATTATATCTCGATCCATTTCGATGCCAGTGCTCCGGCTGCTTACTTCGACGAGATAAAGGCTGAACTGGGCGATGATCCGAATGTGGTCTTCGCGCGCAAACGCATCCGCTGCGGCTGGGGAGAATGGAGCCTCGTTCAGGCGACTCTCTATGCCGTGGAGGCGGCTGTGGACGCATTCCCGCGAGCCACGCATTTCTACATGGTGTCCGGTGATTGCATGGCAATCAAATCCGCCGAATATGCGCACCGTTTTCTGGATGCGCGCGATATCGATTATATTGAGAGCGTTGATTATTTCGACGGCGGATGGATCAAGACTGGTATGATCGAAGAGCGTCTGATCTATCGCCATTTCTTCAATGAACGAAAGAACAATTGGATCTTCTACAAGAGTCTGGAGTTACAGAAGCGGCTTGGTCTTCAGCGCGAGATTCCCAACGACTTGCAAATGATGATTGGCAGCCAGTGGTGGTGCCTTCGCCGGAGAACCATTGAATGGGTGCTCGACTTCACACGCAAGCGGCGGGACGTGATGCGGTTTTTCAAACGCACCTGGATCCCTGACGAGACATTTTTTCAGACCATTGTTCGGCATCTGGTCCCGGGACATGAGATCGAAAGCAGGACTCTGACGTTCCTGATGTTCACCGACTATGGAATGCCGGTGACATTCTACAACGACCACTACGATCTGCTGTTATCGCAAGACGCATTGTTCGCCCGAAAGATCAGCCCCGAAGCTAAAAAGCTAAAGGCGCGGCTTGGCGCACTTTATGCCTCGGGCAGAACCGATTTCCGCATTTCGAACGAAGGGCGCAACCGGTTCCAATTCCTGGTGGGGCGGGGGCGGGTCGGACGGCGGTTCGGGCCACGTTTTTGGGAGAAGGACAGCTCGCTCGGGCGCGATAGGGAACTGCTCATCATCGCCTGTAAGAAATGGCATGTGGCAAAGCGTCTGGTCGGCTCGATCAAGCACCACACCAACCTGCCAGCCGTTGATTACCTGTTCAACGAGGAAGACACTCCTCTGCCTGATCTGGGCGGGATTCAGGAAAACCTCACCAAGCGCACCCGCCACAGGCGGGCCTTGATGAGAATGCTGTTCGAGTATTACGAGACCAAGCGGCTGATCATGTGCATTGATACGGCGAGCCTGGACCTCTTGCACGATTTCTTCTCTGACCGCTCGCGGACGAAGCTTTTGGAGATCGAGTGCAATTTCAGCGACGACTACCTGATTGGTCACGCCAAGCGTGTTGGCCTTGCCGGTGAGGAAACGCAGGAAGAGACGCTCCAGCAATTACTGCCGACGGTCCGCTATGACGTGATCTATGAAAGTGACGCAATCCGCGACGCGCAGTTTCCCGATCATTTCAGGATTACCGAAGGTATTTCGCCGGAGCAAAACGCTCTCGCACTCGAAACTTTTCTATCCGTAGATCATGATGTAGCGCTTGGCGTGGCGCAGACGCCGTATCTGTTTGTCGACTAAGGAGGCCTGCTGTGGAATTCGTTTATGACCCCGAAAACATCTTTGCCAAAATTTTGCGCGGTGAAATTCCCAATAAGACTGTTTTCGAGAACGAGCATGCGCTTGCTTTCCATGACATCGCTCCGCAAGCGCCGCAGCATGTGATGGTCATTCCAAAGGGGGCGTATGTGAGCCTTGATCACTTCGCCCGCGATGCAAGCGCGGACGAGCAGCATGGCTTTATGAAAGCGGTGGCAGAGGTGTGTACCCTGCTCGGTGTCGAAGACGGATTCCGCGCAATCGCAAATTCGCGCGAGCATGGTGGGCAGGAAGTGCCGCATTTTCACCTGCATATTGTTGCAGGCAAGCCGCTTGGCCCGATGCTCTCTCGCTGATCAGCGGGAGGATGTCAGAGATAGAAAGACATCCTCAAGATCAGCTTCTTCGGTTTTTACGTCTCGGATGCTGATACCTGCGTTCCGAACTGCGGCGAGCACGGACTCAGCGGCTGTTTCAGAGCTGCGATAGGTAAATACCAATGCGCCGTCATTGCGCCGCATGGCCGAAATTCCAGCGGGAAGATCCGGAATATCAGCCTCCCGTTCGGGATGGATCACCATTGTCTTTCCATCCAGACGACCAAGAAGATTGGCTGTGGTGTCACGCGTGATGACTTCGCCATGGTTGATGATTGCGATTTCGTCGCACATCGCTTCGGCTTCTTCCAAATAATGCGTCGTGAGGATGATCGTCATGCCGTTCTCCTCGTTCAGACGCCGGACGTTTTCCCAGAGCATGTTGCGCAGTTCGATATCCACACCGGCTGTTGGTTCATCCAGAACAAGGATTTGGGGCTGGTGAACGAGCGCCTTTCCCAGCAGAAGCCGCCGCCGCATGCCGCCTGAAAGTGATCGGGCGTAGGCCTCTGCCTTGTCCGTCAGGCCGGTCAGTTCGAGAATTTCTTCGGTGCGCCGTTGAGCTTTGGGGACGCCGTAAAGGCCGGCCTGCACCTCGAGACTGCCGCGTGGGGTGAAGAAGGGGTCAAGGTTCGGCTCCTGAGGCATGATGCCGATTGCGGCGCGGCTTTGTCTGGGGTTTTCATCCTGATCGAATCCCCAGATTCGCACTTTGCCGGATGATTTGGTTACGAGACCCGCCAGTATATTGATCAGAGTCGATTTCCCCGCTCCATTCGGCCCCAAAAGCCCAAAGATGGAACCGCGCGGTATGTTCAGATCGACACCTTTCAGCGCTTCCTTTGCCGCAGAACGCCCAGAGGCACGATAAGTCTTGCGCAGACCGGATATTTCGAGGGCGTTCTGGGACATCAGGAGCCTTTCGCGTCTTGTTCGCGGCGTATGGATCAGTAGTATGCCCCCGATGTAAAGCGGGTGCCGACCCGCGGCAACCAATTGAAGGCGATGCAATGACCCATCCGGTGCCCGAAACCAAAATTGTCGATCAGTGGCGCGTGGCCTGTGACGGTGGCGAAGGCGCGCTGGGGCATCCTCGGGTCTGGCTGTCGATCCCGCACGACCGTGGCTGGGTTGAATGCCCCTACTGCGATGCGCGCTTTGTGCATGGCGAGGCAGCGGAAGACGCAGAGTAATCCGACTCGGCATTCCTGACTGGAAGCTGCCCCCTGTTCGTGCCAAACCTTGGGAAACGGCCAGACGGGAGTTGCCATGACGAGCTTCGGCAAGGGATGCCACCTGCACCTGATCGACGGATCGGCGTTTATATTCCGAGCGTATCATGCCCTGCCGCCTTTGACGCGCAAGTCAGACGGCTTGCCTGTCGGGGCTGTAAGCGGCTTTGTGAACATGCTGCAACGCTATGTCGAGTCCAACAACGGGCCCGATGCGGCAACCCATGTTGCCGTGATTTTTGACAAGGGCAGCCATACATTCCGTAATGACCTCTATGATCTCTACAAGGCCAATCGTGACGAGATGCCGGAAGATCTGCGCCCGCAGATGCCTCTGACACGGCGCGCCACCGAAGCATTCAATATCGCATGCAAGGAACTGGAAGGTTTCGAGGCTGATGACATCATCGGCACTTTGGCCTGTCAGGCCCGCGATGCTGGCGGGCGGGTGACGATTGTCTCGTCGGACAAGGATTTGATGCAGTTGGTCGGGGATGGGGTCGAAATGCTCGATCCTATGAAGAACCGCAGGATCGATCGTGATGGCGTGTTCGAGAAATTCGGCGTTGCGCCCGAACGTGTGGTCGATGTGCAGGCGCTGGCGGGGGACAGCGTCGACAACGTACCGGGCGCACCTGGTATCGGGATCAAAACGGCGGCACTTCTGATCAATGAATACGGGGATTTGGAGACACTTCTGGACCGGGCTGAAGAAATCAAACAGCCGAAGCGGCGTCAGACGCTGATAGACAACCGTGCGCAGATTGAACTGTCGAAACGCCTTGTGCAGCTGGACTGCGGAATGACGCTCGATTTCTCGCTTGATGATCTAGAAGTGCGCGACCCTGATCCGGATGTTCTTTTGGGCTTCCTTAGCGAGATGGAGTTCCGCACGATCACTAAACGTGTCGCAGACAAACTGGGTGTTGAAGCGCCTGTTATCCTCGACAAGACGCCGGAGGGCGCTGATCCGGTGGAAAATGGGCCTGCGGTCATGGAACTGCCATTTGATACGGCTGCGTATCAATGTGTCCGCACGGAAAATGAATTGGCCCAATGGATCGAGCAAATCGTCGAGCGGGGCTATGTTGCGGTCGATACCGAGACGACCGGACTGGACGAAATGCGCGCCGATCTGGTGGGTATCAGCCTGTGCGTCTTGCCCGGGCAGGCCTGCTATATTCCGCTGACCCACAAGGAAGCTGCGAGCGACGATCTATTTGGGTCCGATGCGCTGGCTGAAGGTCAGATGGATCTGGAACGGTGTCTGGACTTGCTGCGGCCTGTTTTGGAGGACGCCTCGATCCTGAAAATCGGCCAAAATATGAAGTACGACGCCAAGATATTCGCCCGTTATGGCGTGAACGTCGCCCCGATCGACGACACGATGCTGATTTCCTACGCAATGAATGCGGGGTTGCATGGTCATGGTATGGATCTGCTCAGCGAGCAGTATCTTGGGCACAAGCCGATTGAGATCAAATCCCTTCTTGGGACGGGTAAGAGCGCAATTACATTCGATCGTGTTCCGATTGACGATGCCGTTAAATATGCAGCGGAAGATGCAGATATAACCCTGCGCCTTTGGCAGCATTTGAAACCGCAACTGCACCAGCGGCAGGTCACAACCGTTTATGAAACGATGGAACGTCCGCTTGTGCCTGTGCTTGCGCGAATGGAAATGGCCGGCATAAAGGTGGAGCGTGAAACGCTGAGCCGGATGTCCAACGCGTTTGCGCAAAAAATGGCAGGGCTTGAGGCTGAAATTCAGGAAAAGGCGGGGCGCACGTTCAATGTGGGTTCGCCGAAGCAGCTGGGTGAGATCCTCTTTGACGAACTAGGCTTGCCTGGCGGGAAAAAGGGCAAGACCGGTGCCTACAGCACCGGGGCCGATGTTCTGGAAGATTTGGCGACAGAACACGAACTGCCCGGTCTGGTGCTGGACTGGCGGCAGTTGTCGAAGTTGAAGTCCACCTACACGGACGCTCTGCAAGATCACATTAATCCTGACACCGGGCGGGTTCATACATCCTATGTGATTTCGGGGGCGAACACGGGGCGGCTCGCGTCGACAGACCCCAACCTTCAGAACATCCCGGTGCGTTCTGAAGAAGGGCGCCGGATCAGGGAAGCATTCGTTGCAGAAGAGGGTAAGCGGATCGTCAGTCTTGACTATAGTCAGATTGAATTGCGCATTCTGGCGCATGTGGCGGGTATCGATACCCTAAAGCAAGCGTTCCGGGATGGGCAGGATATCCACGCGCTCACTGCAAGCGAGATGTTTGACGTTCCGCTCGAGGAGATGACACCGGATATTCGGCGGCAGGCAAAGGCAATCAATTTCGGCGTGATTTACGGAATTTCCGGCTTTGGGCTTGCGAGGAACCTCCGCATCCCACGCTCTGAGGCGCAGGGCTTTATTGATCGGTATTTTGAGCGCTTCCCCGGGATCAGGGCCTACATGGACGACACCGTGGCATTCGCCAAAGAGCACGGCTTTGTGCGGACGCTCTTTGGACGCAAGATTCACACCCCCGAGATAAATGCGAAAGGCCCTGGTGCCGGTTTCGCGAAGCGGGCAGCGATAAATGCGCCTATTCAGGGAACGGCCGCCGACGTGATCCGCCGTGCCATGATTCGTATGGATGATGCGATTGAGGGGCTGCCCGCTCGGATGCTGCTGCAGGTGCATGACGAACTTCTGTTCGAAGTCGATGAAGGCAGCGTTGAGGCCTTGATTGAACGGGCGCGCGAAGTGATGGAGGGTGCCGCGGCACCTGCTGTCCATCTGGATGTCAGGTTAGAGGCTGATAGCGGCGTGGGTGGTAACTGGGCGGAGGCGCACTAGCAGGATAATGAGCGGCGCTAATGGGCATTGACTGGATCGAGGTGACCGGCTGGCTGGCAGCCGCATTTACTTTTTCTGCCTATTCCATGAAGACGATGCTGCCCCTTCGGGTGGTCGCGGTTTTTGCCAATCTGTCCTTCATTTCATACAGTTATGCAGAATGGATTTTGCCAACGCTTGCGTTGCATCTTGCGCTCTTGCCGCTGAATTTGACGCGCTTGATCCAGATCCTGCGAATGCGCGGCAAGATGCGCCAAGTGCGTAGAGATGGCGCAGACCTGGACTGGCTGAGGCCGCTTTTGAAAGCTGTCGAAATGCCGGATGAGGCGTATGTGTTTCACAAGGGAGACCCGCCAGACCGGATCTACTTGATCGATCAGGGGGAGATCGAACTCGTGGAATTGGGAAAGGTTCTCGGCGCGGGGGAGTTGTTTGGTGAGATTGCGTTCTTTACCGAGCAAAAAGTGCGGACACTCTCGGCGCGTTGTAAGGGGCCCTGTCGTATCCTGACGATGAACGAAGACGATTTCCTTAAGCTCTATTATCAGGATCCGTCATTTGGCTATACGATGGTGAAACTGGTCGCATCGCGCCTGTATGAAGGGATCGAACAGCGGCCCGATGCATATCGGACCGCTGCCCGCGAAACGACGTCACCCGAATAAGTCATCACCCAATTGAGGGAGGGAGAGACTGAACGATGCTTGTTCGGGCAGGCCGCGCGTCAGTTGACGGTGTTACCTTCGAGAACCTTGCCGCCATTTGCTGATTTTGCGATTTCGATCCGGCGAGGTTTAAGTGCCTCTGGAACTTCCTTTACCAGATCGATGTGGAGCATGCCGTTTTCGTGGGCGGCACCTGATACACGCACATGGTCGGCAAGATGGAAGCGCCGTTCGAATGCGCGGGTTGCGATGCCGCGGTGCAGGTAGGTACGGTCATCGTCTTCCTCGCTTTTGCGCCCCGAAACGAGCAAAGCGTTTTCGCGGACTTCAACCGTTAAGTCGGCATCTGAAAAGCCCGCGACGGCAAGAGAAATGCGCCATGCGTCTTCGGCGGTCTTTTCGATATTGTATGGGGGGTAGCTTGGCTGACTTATGTCTTTCGTTAGAACACGGTCCATCAAGTCAGCAATTTGATCGTAGCCGACAGTGGCACGATATAGCGGTGCGAGATCAAAGCTTCGCATGGTGATCCTCCTTTGAGCGATACCTATGTTGAGTGCCTTCCCATCGGGACAGGCGACCTAAGAGGCCCTTTGCGGCGCCTCTTCTACCGATATTGGAAATGGTTCAGAGTATTTCAAGAGGGTCAGGGGCGAAGGAATTTCGCGCCGGTTTCGACCCGCTCGCCGGGTGTGATGACGCGGACTTGCGGTGGCGGATTTCGCCCGAGGGCTCCGGTTTCCGCGCGGGAAGAGGCGATCACTTGTGGCAGTGTCTGTGCGAGATTCGGGCCCAAGGTCACGCGGCGACCGTCGTCGAG
>JAEPMR010000033.1:0-17886 GCA_017643845.1 Marivivens sp.
GGCCGCCCCCTCAGAAAGAAATCCCGAAACGACAACAGCCTGATCGAGGCTCAATTCCGACAATGCTGTCTGTGCCTAATCCGCCTGCTGTTCATCCTGCTCAACTGCGACAACAAACCCTGCGAGTTTTGCGAGAACCGCTGCTGAATACCCCAAGCCGCAGCCAATATCGAGAACGCTCTCATTCGGTTGAATATCAAGCGCATCAAGCATCTTGGCAAATGTGCGCGGCTCAAGCAGCACGCGTCCTTCTGAAAGCACGATGTTTTCCCCGACATATGCCGCTTCCCTCAGGTCATCGGGAACAAACCGCTCGCGCGGCACGGAAAGCATCGCATCAATGATGGGAAACTTTGTCACGTCGGACGGTCTGATTTGAGTGTCGACCATCATGGTTCTGCGGGCTTCGTAATCTGCCACCTGTCCGCCTCTTCGCTGAACGATACGTTGCACTGCCTTTGCCACAACAGGCGCTGCAGGGCAATGATCAAACCTGTCCACCACCCGCTCATCGAGCTCAAATCCGTCTTGCACAGGCTCCAGCGATGGTGTAGCCGACCCCAAGTCACAGCTGTTGACGCAAGTGAGGCGAGTTGGCGGAGTGGTGACGCAGCGGATTGCAAATCCGTGTACACCGGTTCGATTCCGGTACTCGCCTCCACTACCCTTCCCCCGAAAATGCGATGCCCTCTATTGCCTGCGCCGTTGCCAAGGAGAAATTGACGAGGTCAAGGGACGCATGAAAGGACGCAGCATCGTACTTGTCTTCCACGGCATGGGCCGCAGCTACGCAAAGTTCAACAATAGCGCCTTAGAGTGCCTTCGCCGCCTGCCGGAGTTCAAATTTTTGGATTTTCCCCGTAGCCGTCTTGGGCAGTTCGCCAAAGACCACTTTTTTGGGGGCCATGAACCCCGCAAGATGCGTGCGGCAGAAACCGATGATCTCTGCCTCTGTCGCGTTATGGCCGGATTTTAACTCGAT
The DNA here is from genome assembly GCA_017643845.1 of Marivivens sp. GTDB lineage: Bacteria > Pseudomonadota > Alphaproteobacteria > Rhodobacterales > Rhodobacteraceae > JAEPMR01. The sequence continues at coordinate 983 of JAEPMR010000033.1, forward strand.
AAATGCGCAAGGAACCTCGCCCCATTTCTCATCCGGTTTCGCGACCACCGCACAAAGAGAAACGGAATGATGGCGGGCGATCACGTCTTCGACACTGACCGAACTGACATTCTCACCACCAGAAATTATGATGTCCTTGGCCCGGTCAACAATGCGGATATACCCTTCGGCATCCCGCACCGCGAGGTCGCCAGAATGGAAATATCCACCAGCGAATGCGGCCTCACTCGCATCGGGATCTTTGTAATACCCCTTCATAACCGTATTTCCTCGGTGCATGATCTCGCCGGTATCCGTATCGTCCCATTCAACCGCACGACCGCCTTCGGCAAGTACTTCGACTTCTTCCATCATAGGCAACCGGACACCTGCGCGGGCTTTACGCCGGAAGCGGCGCTCGTCATCCTCGGCACCCCAGAGATCCTCACGCCAAAGGCTTTCGGTCACATGACCATAGGTCTCTGTCAGGCCATAGACCTGCATAACGTTGAACCCAAGCGGCTCGACGGCGGCCAGCGTCGCTGCGGGCGGCGGCGCTCCCGCAGTGAACACCTGGACAATATGTTGAGATGTGCGGCGCTCCTCTTCGGGTGCGTTCGCCAACATATTCAGAAGGATCGGCGCGCCCCCGAAATGGGTCACCCCTTCCTCGTCAATCAATCGATTTACCTCTGACGCGGAAGGCTGGCGACAGCACACAACGGCTCCTGCAACGAGTGGAAGCATCCAGATGTGGTTCCAGCCATTGCAATGAAACATCGGAACGATCGTCAAATAACGCGGATAACGCGTCATTTGCCAGCTGACCAACGTCCCCATTGTCATCAAATAGGCCCCGCGGTGATGATAAACGACACCCTTCGGCCGTCCCGTTGTCCCCGATGTGTAGTTAAGCGTCAGGCTTTCCCACTCGTCTTCTGGCATGACCCAAGAATATTCTGGATCTCCGCCCTCAAGAAACGCTTCATATTCTTGATAACGTCCCGTGGGGGTGAAGCCCGCGTCGCGGTCACAAACCTCGATGACCCTTGGACTTGGGCCTTCCATGCGGGCAATTGCGTCCTCCACAACAGGCAACAGCGAGGTATCCGCCAGCACGATCCGCGCCTCTCCGTGATCAAAAATATACGCGACTGTATCTGCATCCAGTCGCGTATTGATCGAGTTCAACACAGCACCACACGCGGGCACCCCGAAATGGGCCTCTGCATGGGCGGGGATATTGGGCAGCAATGCAGCGACGACGTCACCGGCCGAGATTCCGGCATTCTCCAACGCCGAGGCCAGACGGCTAACGCGTGCATGATATTCCGAATAGGTCAGCCGAAAGGCACCATAAATCAGTGCCTCACGATCTCCAAAAAGTTCGGCCGCACGTCGCAGATGAGACAAAGGTGTTAACGGCACATGATTTGCCGTGCGACGTTCCAAGCCTGTTTCGTTGTTCATCCAGCCCATCTCGCACCCTCCCCTGCGCGTCTTGGAACTCAGCCGTTCACATCTACGACGATGCGACCTTTGACCTGCCCTTTTAGAATATCCGCCCCTAATTGCGGCAAATCAGCCAGTGTAGCTGGGTTCTCCATTGCGTCGAGCTTCTCCATCGGAAGATCAGTGACGATGCGCTCCCAAGCGCGAAGCCGGTTGTCATATGGCTGCATAACACTGTCGATCCCCAGCAAATTCACGCCGCGCAGAAGAAACGGGATCACAGTCGCCGGCAGCGCAGCACCGCCAGCCAAACCAACGGATGCGACCGATGCCCCATATTTCATCTGACCCAGAACACGCGCCAGCATCGCACCACCGACGGCGTCAACACAGCCTGCCCAAGTCTCGGACTCAAGGGGGCGTTTCACTGTCTCATTGATCTCTTCGCGGGCGACGATCCGGGTCGCGCCGAGTTCGCGCAGATATGATTCGGTTTCCGGGCGCCCTGTCACAGCAGCCACCTCATAGCCAAGGTTAGCCAGGATAGCCGTAGCTACTGACCCCACGCCTCCGGCTGCACCAGTTACAAGCACAGGCCCCATATCAGGCGCAACCCCGTGATCTTCGAGTGCCATAACTGCAAGCATCGCAGTGAAGCCCGCAGTGCCGACGGCCATTGCATGTCGTGACGAGAGCCCCTCTGGAAGAGGGACAAGCCAATCAGCCTTCACACGCGCTTTCTGGGCGTATCCACCCCAAAATGCTTCGCCGACACGCCAGCCAGTCAACACAACCGCGTCGCCCGCTTTGTAGCGAGGGTCATCCGACGCCTCTACCGTTCCAGCAAAGTCGATACCCGGTACGTGAGGGTAGTTCCGCACAAGCCCACCGCCCGGACCGATGCACAAACCGTCTTTGTAATTGACCGTTGAATACTCAACTGAGACCGTGACCTCTCCCTCGGGAAGCTGAGACTCGTCTAGCTCTTGAACCGAGGCGTGGGTCTTCCCCTCTGCATCTTTTTCTACGACCAGCGCTTTGAACATTGCCTACTCCTTAGTTCCAGAATTGTTCATGGACAGTTGCCGAGCGCATACCGTCGGGTGTCTCGACCTCGACACGCGTTCCAGCATCCCAATGGGTCATACGGATCATTCCGATTGACACATTTGTATTGAAATCCGGCGACCAGGTCGCCGAACTCACGCGTCCGACGCGTTTGCCATCGGCATAGACGGGCCAGAAACGGTCACACAGCGGGACGCGATCGCCCTCGATCGAGATCGGTCGGATTTGCTGTATCGGCCCTTCTTTTGCCACCCTTAGCAAAGCATCGCGCCCGATACACCCGATTGCTGTATGCGTGTTACAGAATTTCCCCAGTCCGCACTCATGCGGGGTATTATCGTCGGTCATATCATTGCCGTAGGACAACAAGCCACTTTCGATACGCTCAATAAGGTTCGGGCATCCCGCTCTCACATTCAGATCCTCACCTGCTTTGAAGAGCGCATCCCAAAGTGGCATTCCGACAGCACTGTCCTGAACATAAATCTCGAAACCACCCTGCTTGGAATATCCAGAGCGCGCGATGACCATATCATGACCTTCGAAATCGAAATGTCCGAAGCGGAAGAAACGCACATCCCGAACTGCGTCACCAAACACCCGCGCCATCAGCTCATCAGATTTCGGTCCCTGCACAGCAAGTGGCGACACGTCAGGCTCATCCACCAGAACATCGAGCCGGTAACCATAGGCAATACCCTTCACCCAATAGAGAAGGTCACTATCGGCAATCGAAATCCACCAACGGTCCTCAGACAGCTTTACCGCGACAGGATCATTGAGCATGCCCCCCGTCTCATCAACAATTGGCACATAATAGCACTGACCGGGCAACATTGGGCGCAAATCGCGCGGGGTGAGCATCTGCATCAATCGTGTTGCGTCTGGCCCGCGCAATTCGATCTGCCGCTCACATGCGACGTCCCAGACTTGAACATGCTCTTTTAGGTGCCGGTAATCTGCTTCTACCGACTCAAAAACGGTCGGCAGGAGCATGTGATTGTAAACCGTGTAGGCTTTTACGCCAGCGTGCTCCACGCCATTCGAAAACGGCGTACGGCGCAGACGGCGGGAAGGTGATATCAATGCCATTTTGTGGATCCTTATCCAGAAACCGGCCGCCTGTCAGCGACCGGGGCCCTTCCAGTCAATTTGACAAATTTCTGCTGAGCGGCCGTCAAAGTCCCAGACCCGACCATGGGCACGCACACGCCCCTGAGTCGCCTTGGCAACTGTGATATCCGGCCCCATCCAGTACTGGGTATTATGCACGACGATATCCTCATCCGGTCTCGATCCTTCAACAGGTACAATCTCGCCCTTGATGAATTTACCGACCATCAAGCGGCGCGTTTTCCCTTCGTTTTCAAATACCACAGGAGCGCGCTCGGCACCGAGGAACTCAGAAACCAGCATTGAAAACAGACCAGTTGTTCCCTTGGCTTTACCTGAGAAGATCGCCACGAGCGCATCAAAAGCCGCATCGCTTGCACGGTCATCAATATAAGCCGCCGCCTTCCAGTTTCCCCGCGCCATAAGGCCCGGAATTTCCAGAACCAGGCCCACATTCAATCCGCTTAGATCAACGTCGCCATACTGTCCCTCATCGATCCTGACACCGGACCACGCCTGGCAGTATCCTTCGGTCGGCGGGTGCTGACCAAGGCTGACCACGCAGGGGCAAAAAACCGTGCAGTTACAATTGAGTATCAGCTCCCCTTTTATCGTCCAAGGAACCGTTCCCAATTCTGCCGTTGCTACATCGCTCATATCCGTCTCTCCTTCCGGATCAGAAAAACAATACCCAGCCGGCCGCCCCAATCAGGGCCGCACCAACAGGTCGCGTCAGGTGTTGCCCGATATCGGGCATCTTCTCGAAAAACATCAAAACCATCGCCCCACCCATCCACAGCAGGTTCATGGTTCCACCCACAAAAGCCAGCGCCATCAACGCCCAGCAACACCCCAGGCAAACCGCACCCAGACGAACGCCCATCCGTAATGGCCCTTCATCCCAGTGTTGCATAAAGAATGTCAGCGGCTTTCTGCACTTGCTGAGACAGGCTTCTTTAAGCGCAGAAAATTGATAGGCACCGGCGCCCGCCAACAATCCGGCAGTTAAGACATCATTCTGACTCCGCCCAAATGTGTCGATGACTTGCCACTCGGAAAGGATAACTTGGAAAACTGTTGCGATGGCAGAAAAGCCCGCCCATACACCGAGGTACCCCAGAGTGATCGCGCCAAATCCACGTGCCGCACCAGACACTGTAAGGTCTTCCCAAGTAACAAAGGCCGGGATCGCAGTGGGTGCCATCATCGCAGCCGACATCAACAACCACATACCAAAAATAGTCGGTGCACCAGCCCAGCCTGCCTCGATAGAACAGAATTCCCGCCAGAAATCAGCTCCGTATAGCTCACCTAACTCACGTAGTTCCGGTGGAACCTGCATCAAATAAAGGCCGCCCCAAGCAGCAAAAACGCAAAGATAGAGACCGACCCAATGGGGGGCGCTCATTCTTCTCATTGTTGCCAGCATCTGCATTCCACAATTCCGGACTTGGTTCCGCGACTCGAATGTATTATCCCGTGCTAAACGAGCACAAATTGTCTGACAATTAAAAAATGTCAGACAATTGAAAATTCGAGTGCGACCGCTGAGGGAGAGATATGAAGACCAAACTGGTCAGCGAGAAAGACTACTCAATCCAGATCGCTCACGCGATCAAGGAATCAATCGTGTCCGGCCATCTCCCAGTTGATGGTCGCCTCCCATCAGAATCTGACCTCGCCGCAAAATTTGATGTATCGCGCTCAACAGTCAGGGAAGCTCTCAAAAGGCTCGCAGCACAAAACCTGATCCGCACTCAACGCGGGGCCAGTGGTGGTGCTTTCGTGAATCGTATTAGCTTTGCGCAAGCCCAAGAGCAGCTGGCCACCACTGCGACTCTCCTTCTGACGATGAACGAAATTGACTTTGAAACTGCTTGCGAGTCTCGTTTTACACTTGAGCACGCCTGTCTTGCCCTCGCCTGCGCACGCAGAACCGATGCGGATCTCGCCACAATGAAATTGGAACTGGAAAAACAGTCCGACCCGTTATTGAGCGATGAGTCTTTTTGCGCTTCCGACGTCGGCTTTCACCGCGCGCTCGTTGACGCAGCCCACAATCCGATCCTTTCCTGGCAGCTCGCGGCTTCGGTCGAAGCGATGCAACCCCTGATGAACATGATCACCTATACAGGTCGCTCACGTGCGCGGATCCTTGATCTGCACGGAACTTTGTATGCGGCAATTCGTACCGAGGACGCCGTAAAAGCGAAAACGACAATGGATGATCTCGCAAGTTACATACTCGACCTTGGACGGAAATTCGTTTTGGGTCGTGCTACCGCATCGCCACGCAATTCGGGTGGCAGATCACAAATGACATGACAGCCTCGGCACGTTCGGCCAAGCTCTCTGAAAGTCACTTCAGCCAGGGAGATCACGCCAGCCATGTCACAGCCCGCAACCCGGACCGACTTTCCCTATCCTGTCAAAGAAATCGAAAATATTTGGATACCGATGCCGGACGGAACGCGGCTCGCGGCTCGTATCTGGCTGCCAGAAAACGCTGATGTGCAGCCTGTTCCTGCGATCCTAGAGTATCTCCCTTATCGAAAGCGCGATGGCACGGTGGAGCGCGATCACCTGACCCATCCCTATTTTGCAGGCCATGGCTACGCATCCGTGCGTGTGGACATGCGCGGCACCGGAGACAGCGAAGGAATTTGTCGCGGCGAGTATCTTCTGCAGGAGCAAGATGATGCAATTGCAGTGATCGAGTGGCTCACCGAGCAACCCTGGTGCTCAGGTAACGTTGGCATGATGGGCATCAGTTGGGGCGGTTTTAATGGCCTCCAGGTCGCCGCGCGACGGCCTCAAGCTCTCAAAGCCGTAATCACGCTATGCTCGACAGATGACCGATACGCCGATGACATCCATTTCATGGGGGGCGGCATCCTCACGGATAAACTCAGTTGGGGTGCTACCGCATTCACTATCGCGATGACACCTCCCGACCCTGCAATCGTAGGTGATCCGTGGCGCGATATGTGGTTGCAGAGACTGGAAAACAACGGCTGTTGGCTGATCGACTGGTTTCGCCACCAGCGACGGGACGACTTCTGGAAACATGGTTCGATCTGTGAGGATTACAGCAGCATCACCGCAGCTGTTTACGCCATCGGCGGATGGGCCGATGGATACACCAATCCAGTGTTCCGCATGATGGACAAACTGTCCTGTCCCAAAAAAGCGTTGATCGGGCCGTGGGCACATAAATATCCACATTTCGCGAACCCTGGCCCACAGATTGGCTTTCTACAGGAAGCTCTGCGATGGTGGGACCAGCACCTCAAAGGCATAGACACAGGCATCATGGACGAGCCGATGATCCGTGCGTGGGTGCAAGATGCCCATGCGCCAGAGGCCACGCATTCTCCGCGCAAAGGGAACTGGGTTACGGAAGAAAGCTGGGATATGACGTCGCCCGGCAAAAAATGGTATCTGACGAATTCATCACTCTGTCAGTCGCCTCCAAAGGATACTCCAGAACGTATTGTTGTGGCGTCTCCGCATACTGCCGGACGCACAGCACCAAACTGGTTTCAATTCGGTCTCGGGGCCGATGGGCCAATCGATCAGAACGGCGAGGCTGGCCTCGTTTGGTCCGTCGAGTCAGAGCCATTGGACGCTCAAATCAAGCTACTCGGATTTCCACGGCTTCGCTGCACCTTGTCGTGCGAGCGTCCCGTGGGACAGATCGGCGTTGTCTTGTCCTCTGTGGCACCAAACGGCGAAGCGACGATGATCAGTTATGGTGTCCTGAACCTGACCCACAGGCAGGATCATGAGCATCCATCGCCTATGCCTGAAGGAAAAGATGAACCAATCGACGTGCAGTTAAATGCCTGTGGTCAAACGGTTCCCAAAGGCTATCGGCTCCGACTGGCGATATCCTCTGCCTACTGGCCGATCCTTTGGCCTGCACCTGAAACTGCAGCGCTTGATATCGACCTGAATACCGCTCACCTTTTCCTCCCCATTCGCGATCATCATGACGACCAATCGACAATCCGTCCGTTCCATCATGCGGAGGGCGCAACGCCCCTGAAAGCAACGCCCCTGACGCCCGCTGATTGGCATCGGCGGATCATAAGCGATATCGGAACCGGCTTCGAAACGTTGTCTAGGCACGACGACACTGGCGAGCTTCGGCACGAACACACTGGTCTCGTTGTCCGCTATATTAAGGACGAAAAGTTCAGCATTCACCCCGATGACCCGAACTCAGCCAACGGCGTCTGCAAATGGAGCAAAAGCTACAGCCGCGGTGCGTGGAAGGCCGAAGTTGAGACGCAATGTAAAGTTGAAGCACTCAAAACCGTCTGGCGGATCGGAGCCGTCGTAATAGCGCGTGAAAACGGACAGGAAATCTTTCGAAAAGAATTCAACGAAGACATCATCCGGGACCTCGTTTGAGATCAGCTTGCTCGACGAGAGAGACCGTTTCGCAGTTGAGCAACCGTCTTGGTCAAGGAAACATACAGGTCTTTACTCAAGAGTGGCTTGCCCAGAAATTCGTCCATTCCTGAGTCCATGCAGGCCTGTCGATCCTCCTTGAAGGCCGACGCGGTCAACGCGATGATAACGGGCTGTTTGCCTCCAGCCGCCCGAATTGCCCGGGTTGCGGACAAACCGTCCATCTTCGGCATGGTCACGTCCATATAAATGATATCCGGTTGGTGCTTTTCAGCCAGCGCGACAGCCTCGGCACCGTCCCGCGCGGCAATTGGCTCGACATTAAGCCGCTCAAAGTAGCTTTGCATCAACATCAGATTGACCTCGTTGTCCTCGGCAACCATGACTTTGTAAGGGGCGAGAGATTTCCCCAACCGCGCGAGAAATGCCGGATCTCCGTTTTCTGTCTCACCCTTGCCCGCCTCCGCATTGCTCTGGGTGTACGCGAGCCGGACGGCAAATGTAGACCCCACACCAACTGTGGAGGTAACGGTAATATCGCCCCCCATTTTTCGTGCGATCAAACGGGAAATCGACAGCCCCAATCCTGTGCCACCATATTGGCGCACGGTATAGGGCGACGCCTGACTGTACTGTTCAAAGATGCTTGCTTGTGCTTCGGGCGGTATTCCGATGCCGGTGTCTTCGACTTCGATCAGCAGTTCAGGTTCGGATTTTCCTGTCTCGCAACGGGTAGAACAGCGGACAGAAACCCTGCCTTCGGAAGTGAACTTAATCGCATTGCCAACAATGTTGAAGATGATCTGCCGCACCCGCGTTTCGTCCGTCATGATCGCGTTCGGCAAGTTCTCGTCCATTTCGAGGGTCAATTCCAATCCCTTCGAAGCGGCCAACGACTCCAGAAGTGAAATCGTATCGTCCATGAATTTTCGGATATTCACCGGCGAGGATACGACCGAGAAATGGCCGGACTCGATCTTCTTGAGGTCCAGAACCTCATTGATAACGGCGAGCAATGCGTTTCCTGTCATTCGGATATTTCTGAGGAATTTCCGCTGCTTGTCGTCGAGTTCAGTCACGTCAAGCAGTTCCGCATTGCCCAGCAGACCGTTCAGAGGCGTCCGGATTTCATGACTAATATTGGCGAGGAAGACCTCTTGTGTCCGTGCGGCATTTTCCGCCCGATCACGCTCTCGCTGCATTGCAATTGTGCGTTCTTCAACACGCTTTTCGAGCGTCTCGTTTATCTTTTGGAGTGAAATATAGGCGGCCTCCAATCGCCGCTCGACTTCAAATTCAGAGGTCACATCAGAGCCGACTCCCCGATACCCCTTGAAATGTCCGTTTTCGTCGAAGCAGGGCTTCCCGCTTGCGCGTACTCGCATGATTTTTCCTGCGGGGTGACAGTAACTGAAATCGAAGTTTCGAAACGGTTCGCGAAGCTTCAGGCGCTCAAGGTGCCCCTCGACATCATCACCCTCATTTCCGAAAACCTCGCTTCTCGTCTGGCCCATGACTTTCTCAGCGGGGAGCCCCAGCGCGGCGAGTCCCCGCGCCGACATGAACGAAAACCTAAGGTTCTCATCCATTTCCCAAAACCAGTCCGAGCCGGACTCGCTGTAATCTTTGAATCTCTCAGCGCTTTGTGCGATTTCGCGTCGCTGCCTCAATAACCTTTCAACAACAAAACACGCCAACAGGCCGAGACCGAATCCGACGGCGCGCAAGAGGTCGGCCCATCCAGCGAAGCCGGACGCTAGCATTTCTTGCGTTGCCGTCGCATGTATCGTCCAGACGGCGCGGTCTACTCTGATCGATTTCGTGGCCACCACGTCGGAAACGTCAGCCGAGGGTTGCCAGGAATAGATCGGCAAAGACCCCGCGCTGATATCAAGCGTAAACCTTCGGTCATTAATGTCGGCGATAATCCGGCGGAGCGTTTCCTCCAAGTCGATCACGACATTGATGTATCCTTCCAGCCCTCTTTCATCCTGCAATGCGCCATATCCGACGATCCCGATGCCACCTTGGACAAGTGGCCGTGGCGATACGAAAACAGTTTCATTGCGCCTTTGGGTCTGGGCGAGCGCCACCGAGGGGTCGACAAGGTCGTTTAAATCTAGCCCGAGGACTGCTTGATTTGGGCGCTCGGGAAATACCTTTTCGATCACGCCATCCGGCCCGATAAAATTCAGCGCCTTCAATTCGGGAAACAGGCCGAAAACATTACGGGCGTTTTGTTCGAAGCCTCTCTCCCGTGAGTAGACACCGTCGATCCACTGACCGATCAAAAGATCGCCCAGCGCGCTCCATTCCGTCCGCTGTCTAAGAATATCCGACGCAACCCGCTCAACAAACGCTCGCGCCTCGGCTCGATGGAGGTCTCGGCCATTTCGCTCGAACAGGCTCGCAGCAAAGAGCGCAGCGATAAGCGGTATGATACCGACCGTCACTGCAATCGCTCTTATCTTGAACATTCCGCCTCCTTGGTGTTTCGACCTATTGAGCCTTCTAAACCGTTGGCTGCGAAGCTTTTGAAGCGCGCAGGAAATCAAGACTTCGCTATACCGATATAGTCACTATTAATCTTTTTGACATATGCACTGTTCTATAGAGACCTATTTTATACTTTTGGATTATAAGTGCTCGCCAATCATGTCAGAATCTGGCGGGAAATTAGGCGACTGCTGGTATTTTGATCTCAGGAAAACCCTAATATACTGGGCGATCACACCTGCAAGGTCGATCATGTGACGTTCCCAGAGAAATGCGGCACCTTTCACTTACTAATCAGCGAAATAGAGACGCCTTAGCGACAATGAATGCTCTGATTATTTTTCAGAATTAAAAAGGAATTAAAATTCTCTTATATGCGAATAAATAGCCCAGCCATGTTGCAGGTAACACATGATAAAAATCAGAAAGATACTTAAATTCCGCTCGACATTCTCAATGTAATATATGAATTCTTATTCAATGGCCTAGAATGACGATAATCTCACTTACTCAGGTAACGAGTTTAGTAACTCTCAACTATCCATCGCCATCGCTCGGAATTCTGCATCAGAATTCAGGAGATCCTCATAAGAGCCTTGGGCTACAAGTCGCCCGCCCCTCAACAACAAAATAGCATCGCAATTTCGAACCGTGCTCAACCGGTGCGCAATCATGATCACGGTCTTCGACTTGCCTAACGTTGTGATGGCCTCCATCACCGCGCGCTCCGTCAGGTTGTCGAGCGCAGACGTAGCCTCATCCAAAATCAGTACGTCAGGATCATGATAAAGTGCGCGGGCTATACCTATTCGTTGGCGTTGCCCGCCTGACAGCCGCACACCTCTTTCGCCCACTCGAGTTCGGTAACCGTCTGACAATTCGTGAGTGATAAATTCATGAAGGCTCGCCGCCCGCGCCGCGTTTACAACCCGATCATTATCAATATTTTCCCGCCTCACACCAAAGGCAATGTTCGCGGCAATATCATCGTCGGCGAGGAAGATCTGCTGCGGCACATATCCGACCGTTTTTTGCCAACTTCGTAGGTTTTGCTCTGTGATCTCGCGGCCATCGACGCATATACGCCCCTGATCGGGCGACAATATTCCTAGAAGAAGATCGACCAATGTTGTCTTTCCGGCTCCGGTTCCGCCAACAACGCCGACTGTCGTACGGGCGGCTATCGAGAATGACACCCCATCTAAAGCGGCCTCTTTTGCAGACGGGTAGCGGTAGCTCACAGCATCGAACTCGAGCTTTGACCTTAGCCCCAATCGGGGATCACTGTTCTGTTCAGATCTCGCAGACATTTGATCCAACGACTTCATGTCATTGTAGATCCTTTCGAGGGCGCTGATGTTGAAGCGGATTGTCGAGGCCTGCCCGTAAACTTGCTGAAGTGCCGGAAACAGTCGAATCCCCGCCGCGGCGATTAGGCCAAGCGTCGGGACCAGCTCAGAAATATCGCCACCCCGCTCTATCAGAAGAGCCAGAACAAGCAGGATCATCCCGCCGAAGACAATCGCTTCCAGCGCGTACCTAGGCACCTGACTTACCACTTGCCCCTTCGTCTGCGCTCTGGCCATCTGCAATGCAGACACCCGAAACTGTTCCAAATAGGTTTCTTCAAGACCAAGATGCTTAAGTTCCTTAATGCCTCCTGTAGCCTCCTGAACAACATGAAACCGCGCTTTATTTGCTGCGACACGGACAGCACCGATTCGCAAAAGCAAGCGGCGGGCCAAAAAATAGATCATCAAATACGCCCCGCCGACAACACATAGCCCCCCTAGGGCAATCACTGGTTCAATGATGACCAGCGCCAAAATCAGAAACCCAGTGACAAGTGCATCCGGAATAAAACGCATCGCGGGCAAAAGCGTATGCGAAACCATGCGATCCACTTCCGAGAGAACCGTGTTGCCAAGCTCCGATCCGTGGCGCCCCACAAACCAGATGTAGGGTTGGTGGAGATACCCAGAAAGCAGTCGCGCGCTGATCGAATAGGAACGCATCAATGCAAAACGGGTCAGCAGCCAGACCATGAAGGATTTGAACAGCAACCCAAAGGTCGTCACAAGGAAGACACCCAACCCCAAAATCACGAAAAATCGCTGCTCATCGCCCCCTCCTGTGAGACGATAGAGCGACGCGATAACACCATCTCCCTGCAGAATTTCAGGGTCGGAAAGAACCTGTAGAAACGGCAGTATTGCGAGCACACTGGTCGCCTCAAAAAACGAGAGAACAAACACGAGTGCAAAAACCTGATAGAACCGACGGCGCTCGACCTGCGTCATGAGCGCAAGGATCATCCGATAGGTACTTAACATTGGCCCTGCCTGCCCCCTATTTTGAATAAGGTCTATCATGAAATTTTCAGCATACGCACGCAAAACTGCGTTAATTTCGCCGCAATCCGACCTGCCCTAAATAATGAATGACGCTGCAGCACCTTGCATCGGGACTCCGCCGGACAGAGTCCCTATTCACCCAGCGCACTCAATTCGCTAAAAATCGATTATGATCCGAATTGATAGCCCAACCCTCTCTTACAAACGCCTGAGCCTGCAGTGCATTTCCGCTGGCGTACGAGGCGGCTTGGCGAACACGACGTGACGAGACAGACACTCCCAACTCTTTCGGAGCGCACTGTCACCGCGTCCGGACCAGCCTATCTGGCCGTGATATTTCTTTTCAGCCTACTAGTCCCAATCGTCATTCCGATCGGAAGCCTTCAACTCATGCCTCACAGGATCGTCCTGTTGGTCTGTTTTTTCCCGACCCTCGTGATGCTTCTTTCCTCGCCCGACATAAAGCTGATCCCCTCGGACTGGCTCATCATGGGATCGTCCGTTTGGGCAGCGCTCGCTCTGATCGTCAATCACGGCGTATCCTCCACGATCGAACCTATCGGCATCCACATGATCGAATTCCTGGGTGCATACATGCTGGGTCGGACAGCGATACGAACAGCCGAAGACTTTCAGACATTCGTGAAAGCCTTCCTCCTTCTCCTAATCATCCTGCTACCATTCGCAGCTCTTGAAAGCCTTACAAAACGTCCGGTGCTTCTGGACCTCATCCCGCAAAGTATCGCCGCGACCGATACCGGCGAGCGCCTTGGCATGCGCCGGGCGCAAACGGCATTTGCGCATCCGATCCTCTTCGGCGCTTTCGCCTCAAGCGCGCTCGGTCTCTTTTGGTACATAATAACACCAGAACGCACGCGTGCGTTAACGGCGCCCCTTGTCGCCGCCCTAACCGTATTTTCGCTTTCTACAGGCGCGTTCATATCTTTCGTGATGCAGGTGATCTTTATCGCATGGGAAACGATTGCTCACACAATCCGTCGGAGATGGACCTATTTTGGCGTCGGCGCTATCGTGGCCTATTTTTTGATCGACCTGTTGTCGAACCGTACGCCGTTTCATGTGTTGGTGACCTATGCCTCTTTCAATTCGGGCAGCGCCTACAATCGAATCCTGATCTGGCAATACGGCACGGATAATGTCTGGGCGAACCCTGTTTTTGGACTCGGTCTGAACGATTGGGTGCGTCCTTCGTGGATGAGCAGCTCAATGGACAATTTCTGGCTCGTGATCGCCACCCAATACGGCCTTCCCGCAATAGCCCTATTCATAGCTGGCGTTGTGACGATAATAAGGAGCGTAGCATTACGTGACTTCATCCAGGAACCGATCCGCCGGTGTCAGGCGGGTTTCTTGGTCTCCGTCGGGGGGATCGTCATCGCTGGTGGCACCGTGCATTACTGGCACGGCATCATGGCGTTTGCGCTATTCTTTTTCGGATCAGGTGGCTGGATTGCAAAAATTGATGAGCAATCCGAAGATGGTGCAGTGGAAACGCCGCTGCAATCTCCGGAACGAAAGCTGACATACACCCGCTTTCCCTCAAAAAAGCCATTCGCCAAAGACTAGGCGCCGGAAACACTTTCATATATCTTCAACATGTGCCGTGCCTTTGTTGGCCAAAGCCCCTCTCTAAGCAACTTTTGCCTTCCTCCGGCGCCAAGTTCGCGACGGAGATCTGAATTTTCGACCAAAGTTCGTATCGCCGCTGCCACATCTCGCGCCATCGCATCCGGTGTCGATACAGCAACCTTCAGACCCGTCGTTTCATCGACGATTGAGTCTGGCCCCCCACGTGCCACAGCGATGACCGGGAGACCCCAGCTCATCGCTTCGTAAACAACGTTTCCAGCAGGTTCGCGGAAACTTGGGAATACGAATATATCCGAAGATTTGTACAGATCCTCTATTTTATTGCGAGGTAATTGCCCTAGGAATTCAATACGATCAGAGACCGCCAACCTCTCCGCTTCCTGCTTGCAAATCGGGATTTCCTCCCCTTCACCGGCGCTAATCAAATGCAAACCGGGCACATCTTTCAAATACCCCATTGCCCGTACGACATCCCGCAACCCCTTGGTTCGCACCCCCCGACCAACGTGCAAAAGTGTCAGCTGTCCTGTCGGTGCTCGGTCTGGCAGTGCCGGAACGTTCTCGACACCCAACTCGAGCACTGTCTCGAAACGGCAGAGAGGGACTGAAGCGAGCGACTGCGCGACATACGGAGCCACCCCTAGTATGAGTTGGGCCTCGGAAATCGAGCGCCTCAAGAAAGGATCCCAATTCAATCGCCATTGATCGAGGACACGAAAGCGCGTGTACCATTTGGCTGTAGCGCATTCAGCCGCAAATCCCTCCGGCGTCTCCAGCAATCCACCATATGGACCAAGGATATAGGGGATTCCAAAACCCCGCAATGGCGACACGTAGCGCGGTGCCTGGGGCATAATCTGATGCGCTACATCATACTGAACACCTTGGCGAAGCTCGTGCTTCAACCAACGCTTCAGCCGTGCGGCCCAGACTGGATAGGAGGGCTTAGCCATAGCTTCCAAACGCCCCAATTTGGTCGCCCAGCGCGGCCGAGGTGTCGTTACAACTCGCGCGTTGGGAAGCAGCTCCGCTAGGGCGACTTTGCCCTCATCCTGAAACGCAAAAACCGTCAGCTCCAAATGTTCTGAAAGCGCCTCGGCCCACTTGTAGGCGACAAACTCCTCACCGGTCGCATCTCGGTGAATATGTGGAGCGACCATTAAAACACGCATCAAGAGAACCCGTTCACCATGTCGCCAATGATACGGTGGATTTCACCTGTCACAGCCTCTTCATATGCATTCAGGCGTTCATTCACCATCTTCAATGCGGCCTCGACATCGCGCTTCAATTCCTCTCGAAATTCGAACCCCCACTGGATGGTTCGTATGATGTCCTCAGCGGTCTGACTTTTGCAGTCCACAACGTGCTGATAACCTAATGTCCCAAACACCCCAGCAAACTTTCGGCTATACGCCATAGGCACCACGGGAACGCCTGCCGAAAGCGCCGCAATTGCCGCGTGCATCCTCGCCCCTGCGAAGAAATCCATCTGAGCAATATACGACTTTGCCTCGACCGGTGAGGAGAAATATGGTGCCACCTGAACGCTGGGGAACTCAACCGCAAGCGCCTCGGCAACTCTTTGATCATCTTCGACCGGATCGTCTATCGACTGCACATGCCCAATCAGGTGCAGAGCAACATTAGGCTGTTGAATGAACCATCGTATCAATGATCGTATGAGCTCCGGGTAGTTCACCGTCAGTCCGAATTGGTTGTCGCGCGTATATCCGCCATTGAACAAAAGGCCCGACACGTTCAGCCCCACCCGAACCGTTTCATCTTGGACCTTGAAATGAGGAGCCGAAAACGGGAGCCGCATTGCCACGTCCGTTGCTTCAATCAAAGGCACATTGGTTGACCAATCTTCGATCAGCCGTGCCGAAGGTGTATCCCGCGCTACGACAAGTCGGCAACGGCTGATAACTGCCCGGGCGAGCCTTCTTGATAGGATCCGTTCAAACGGACCAATCGTCTGGGGGCTTAATATCAGGGGCTTTCCGAGCAACAGCGACCAAACTTTTGCACCCCAAATCGTCAAAAACCGCTTTGGCCCATAGATATCGGTAAAGCTGTCACCGCCGCCTATGTCAAAGACGATATCAACTTCGCGCAAGGTCTTGCCAAATGTGCCCGACAGGCTGGCGAGTTGCCGTGTCCGAATAGGCCTCACTTCGACATCATCTCCGGCAACGTCATAGTGATCCCTAGTCCCGTGCCAACCAATGATCAGAAAGCGGGCGTTGACTCCAGCTCTCTGCGCTGCCGACCTGAGTATTTCGAGATTGCTCAAGGTCAGCGCTCCAACCCCGAGATTGTCTGAATTCATCGAATGCCAAAGCAGTCCGATCGTGATCAATTGCCGCTTCTGGCTCATCAATTTCCTGCGCTCATCCAACCTCAAGCAGAGCT
>JAEPMR010000033.1:17896-30478 GCA_017643845.1 Marivivens sp.
GCGTGCCGCCAACATGCGTGGCGGGCACAATCGCTAAATCAAAATGATGATACAGGCCGAAATATGACCAAATCCAGTCCGCAAGAGGCAAAGCTCGTACCGGACATTTTGCGCAATGACCTTTGCGCCGGTTGCGGGGGCTGTTCCGTCATTGCGCCACATGCCTACAAGATGGAAATGTCCTCTGATGGTTTCCTTCGCCCCGTGAATATCGGCCAAGTCTCGACGGAAGTTGAAAACGAGATAGCTCAGATCTGCCCCGGCCTCGGCCAGTCCTTGTCTCTAAACGAACGTTCCAGCGATCCCCTATGGGGACCGTGCACCGATGTTTGCAGCGGTTGGTCCACAGATCGCCAGATGCGCCATCGAGCCTCCTCTGGAGGTGCCCTTTCGGCTATCTTGAAATACCTCCTCGAAACCAAATATGTTGATCGGGTCGTCCAAACTGCGGAGAATCCAGATCACCCGGTCGCGAATATGGCGGTGCTGTCCTCCACCACCGAGCAAATCCTGATCTCCTCCGGCTCACGTTATGCGCCTTCGGCTCCCCTCACCGCGCTGATCACCGATTTGGACCGATCCCAAAAACATGCATTCGTCGGAAAGCCGTGCGACATTGCCGCACTCAAAGTGATGATGGACCGTGACGCTGAGCTTTCCAAAGCTATCCCCATCACGCTTTCGTTCTTTTGCGCGGGTGTCCCCTCCGAGCTCGGGGCCTTCGAAATCCTCGACACAATGGGACTAAACCCAAACGACGTCGTATCGTTTCGGTATCGCGGGATGGGGTGGCCCGGACACGCAACGGCAACTCTAAAGGACGGGACAACAAGCCAAATGAGCTACCACGATAGTTGGGGCGGTATTTTATCCAAGAAAGTGCAGCACCGATGCAAGATTTGCGCTGATAGTGTCGGATCAGCAGCCGATATTGTCTGTGCCGACGCATGGCATTGCGACGAAAATGGCTATCCCCTTTTCACTGAAGCGGAAGGCGTCAGCCTGATCATTTCACGCACAGCGCGCGGCCAATCGTCGTTGGCTGAAGCGACAGCGGCTGGCTACCTTCAGACCGAACGTTTTCCAATTGCTGACGTCGCATCGATGCAACCGGGACAGGTCAGGAAAAAATCTGCCGTTGCCGCGCGTCTATTCGCGCTAAGACTCATGGGTTACCGCACCCCGCGTTACAGGGGGCTGCAAGTCCTACGCGCCGCGTTTTTTAGCTCTCCAGTCGAACTTATTCGAAATTTTCTGGGTATGATCCGACGTCGCCCACGATGAATCCTCCGCCAACTGGCAGACCCTATCCCGCATGATGACAAGCAACACGCGCAGAACCGATCTGGCGCATCTGGGGCGGCTCCTTTTTGCACAAGTCAGTGGCAAGTGGACAGCGCGGATGAAACGCGCAGCCGCTCGGTGGATTGATCGCGTCAGGGATTTCGCCTTTCGGTGGCTCAACCTCCCGACCAAAACCATCCATCTTCGGCGCCGCATCAAAAAGCATCTGCGTATAGGGATGACGTGGTGTTCTGAACAGCTCGTCACGCGGTGCTTCTTCGACGAGACGCCCTAGATACAGCACGCCGATCACATCCGCCATGTGCTGAACCACGGTTAGATCGTGACTGATGAATACATACGTGAGACCGAATTCTTCTTTGAGGTCACTCATCAGATTCAGAACCTGTGCCTGCACCGAAACATCCAGCGCAGAAGTCGGCTCGTCACAGATTATGACTTTTGGCTCCGAAGCGAGCGCCCGGGCGATGCAAATTCTCTGGCGCTGACCACCCGAAAATTCGTGAGGGAACTTGTCCGCATCGGCAGCAGACAGACCGACTTGCTCCAACAGACGCTCAGCGACACCAGTCGTCGGTGATTTTCTCACCGTAAGTGGCTCGACGATGATATCCCGAACCCGCCAGCGCGGATTAAGCGAAGCATAGGGATCTTGAAAAATCATCTGGATATCGTTGCGAACCCGCGCAACAGCACTGGCATCCTGTTCCGATGCCAGATCGACACCGTCGATTTCGACAGAACCAGATGTCGGCCCCAGCAAACCTACGATCATCTTGCCTATCGTGGACTTGCCTGAGCCGCTTTCTCCAACCAACGCATAAACTGTTTCTTGGTCGACGTCGAAACTGACGTCTGCAACTGCCGTCAAATGGCGCTTTGGCAGCCGCTCGACCATACGGTTCAACCAGGGTTTCGACACATCGAAAACCCGTCCCAAACCTTCAATATGGATCAGTGCCGTCATGCGTCTTCTTTCTCCATATTGTGCAAGGGATACCAGCACGATGCACGCCCTGACCCATCCTCAATATGTGGCGAAGGTCCCAAGCGGCATCGATCCTGCGCAATTTCACATCTTGGATGGAAAGCACATCCTTCCGGAAGCTGCCCCAACCGGGGCATCGAACCAGGAATTTGGCGCAGCCGCTCTCGTCCCTGGCTGGCGAGCGGCGTTGAAGCCATCAGCCCCGCTGTGTAAGGGTGCGCCGCACGCGTCAATACCTCGCGCACAGGTCCCAATTCGGCTAATCTGCCCGCATACATCACAGCTACCCGATCAGCGGCTTCGGCAATTACGCCCATGTCATGTGTCACCAGCATTACAGCGACACCCCGTTCGCGGCACAGGCGCTTTAACAGGGAAATAATCTGTGCCTGCACCGAGACATCAAGCGCTGTCGTCGGTTCATCGGCGATTATCAATTCAGGTTCGGCACAAAGTGCCAATGCAATAACAACACGCTGACGCATCCCACCCGAAAATTCATGGGGATAGCTGTCGATCCTATCCCGTGCTGCTGGAATTCCAACTTCCTCCAATCCCGCAATCGCACGTGCCCTTGCTTCCGCAGTGGTTACGGGGAGATGCTCCAGTATCGTTTCGGTCAGCTGGTCACCGATTGTGAGCAATGGATTTAGCGATGTCAGCGGATCCTGGAAAATCATTCCGATACGCCGCCCACGGAGCTTGCGCATCGGTTCCCCCCGCAGGCTATCAATTCTGGTATCACCCAGCCAGATTTCACCACCGGCAATCTGCGCAGGCCGATCCAACAGCCCAATCACCGCATTTCCAGTCATGGACTTCCCAGCCCCGCTTTCGCCTACGACGCCAAGAATTTCTCCCGCTGCAATATCGTAACTCACGCGGTCCACGGGCCGCAGAACCCCCCAGCGGGTCGGGATTTCCACGACAAGATCTCGGACAGAAAGGACGGTCTTTGCCATCAGCGCAGCCTCGGGTTCAATGCGTCGCGCAGCCAGTCGCCCAGCAAGTTCACCGAAAGCGCCAATGTCAAAAGGGTTGCCGCAGGAAAGAGGAGAATCCACCACTCGCCTGAGAACAGAAAGCCCTGCCCTATTCTAATCAATGTGCCAAGCGATGGCTGTGTCGGCGGCGCTCCAACGCCCAGAAAAGACAGAGTTGCCTCCGCGATGATCGCAAGAGCCAGGCTGATCGTAGCGATAACGAGCACAGGGTTAAGGACGTTCGGCAAAATATGCCGTAACATAATCGCCAGTGGCGCCCGGCCGATCAAACGCGCCGCCTGCACATACTCTTTGTTTTTTTCAACCAGCGTGGCACCCCGAACGACCCGCGCAAACTGCACCCAATCGCTCAATCCAATTGCGAGTATGAGAACCCAAATCGCCATCTGATCGCGGTATTCTGGTGGCGTAATCCCCTTTGCGATACCAAAAATCAGCATTGCAACGAGGATGGCAGGAAAGGTGAGCTGGACATCCGCAACCCGCATGATGATGGTCTCCGTCCACCCTCCCAAGTAACCGGCCAGCAAGCCCAGCACGACACCCAGAACCAGCGCAAGCATGACAGCAGAAAAACCGACGAACAGCGATATTCTCATGCCGTAGAGAATGGTAGAGAACACATCCCTGCCCTGGTCATCTGTTCCCAGCCAGAAGCTTTCGCCGGTAAACGCATTCGGCTCCATCGGCGGCGTGAAACCGTTCATCAGATTTAGCGTTGCTGGATTGAACGGATCGAATGGCGCGATCAGCGGCGCGAAAACAGCAGCGAGAACCATAAGTAGAACGACCGTCGCTGACGCGACCGCTACTGGCGCGTGACGGAAAGAATAGACGAAGTCACTATGCCAAATAGATCTTAGTCGCTGTGTGCGGGTCCGTGTAGCCGTGCCATGGGTCATTTACCGCCACCTCCTGTGCGATCCACACGAAGGCGGGGATCAATTGCAAAATAGAGCAGATCCACAATCAAATTGATCCCGACGAACATAACGGAGATCAGCATGAGGTAAGCCGCCATCACCGGAATATCCACAAACTGGATCGCATTGATGAACAACAGGCCCACCCCCGGCCATTGGAAAACAGTCTCGGTGATGATCGCGAACGCAATGATAGAGCCGAGTTGTAAACCCGTGATCGTAATTACAGGAACCAGCGTGTTCTTCAATGCATGCCGGAAATTCACAGAGCGTTCTCTTAGGCCACGAGCGCGCGCAAAGCGAATGTAGTCCTGCCGCAGAACTTCGAGCATCTCCGTCCTGACCAGGCGCATGATCAGTGTCATCTGATAAAGCCCGAGCGTAATCGAAGGAAGGATCAGCGCCTTGAGCCCCGAAATGGTCAGAAAGCCGGTCGTCCATCCGCCCAAGTCAACAACTTCGCCCCGCCCAAAGCTTGGTAGCCAACCCAATTCGACTGAAAACAGGTAAATCAGCAGTATACCAATAAGAAATGTAGGCAGCGACACCCCGATAAGGCTCACGGTCATAATTAGGTTCGCAGCCGTTCCTCGCCTTCGGATGGCCGTAAAGACACCAAGCCCGATCCCAACAAACAGCGCCAGCACGCCCGAAACCGCCGCCAGCTCCAATGTCGCCGGTGCTCGCTCTATGAGGATATCCGATACGGGGCGCCCTTGCCGGTAACTCAGACCGAAATTCCCCTGAGCGGCCTCCTGGAGGAAACGCCAGTACTGCACTGGAAACGGCAGATCGAGGCCCAGCCTGTCGCGCAGGCGCTCAATATCTGCCTGAGTTCGCTCCTGCCCCAGCATATTGTCGACAGGATCTCCAACAAAACGAAACATCGCAAAGGCGACCAATCCCACGATCAATAAGACAATCGCAGACTGGAAAACGCGTCTGATCACATATGCGAGCATATCACCCCGTAGGACTAGGCACCCGCGCCAGACAAGCTCCGGCGCGGGTGGTTTCGATGAACGAACATCCGGCACTCAAAGTGCCGAACCCGACCCTTAGTTCATTGTGAAGAACTTCATCTTCGGATCATCCTCGGGGCTCACTTCGATGCCAACGGCATCACTCATACCCCAGTTCAGAACCTGATGGTGGATCGGAATGTAGAGCTGATCATCCTGCACATGATCCCAGATCGCCTGGATCGTCGCATTACGCGCCTCCAGGTCTGTCTCCGAGGCAAGGCTTTGGATCATCGCATCCACATCCGCGTTCGAATATCCGGTTCCATTCCAGCTACCGCGCTCGGATCCGCGCGTATGGACGAGGAAATTGAAGATATATTCCGAGTCATACGTCGGCACGCCCCAGCCCAACATATAGAAATCCGTCTGATCGTTGGTGATCAGCGGGAAATGCTGCGCTTTTGGCTTGGCATCGAGGTTTACCGTAATGCCAATTTGAGCCAGCATCCCTACAGTCGCCTGGCAGATTGCTTCGTCATTGATGTAGCGGTCATTCGGACAATCAAGCTGGATCGAGAACCCGTCTTCGTATCCGGCCTCTGCCATCAGCGCCTGAGCAGCTTCCACATCCGTCATCGAAGATGCATCCATCTCAGCGGTCCATCCGTTGACGAACGGCGGCGCTATCATACCGGCTGGCTGGGACTGACCGCGCATGACAACCTGCTTAATCGCATCACGATTGATTGCCATATTGATTGCGCGACGCACACGCACATCGGCGAGC
Source organism: Marivivens sp. (assembly GCA_017643845.1). Classification (GTDB taxonomy): domain Bacteria; phylum Pseudomonadota; class Alphaproteobacteria; order Rhodobacterales; family Rhodobacteraceae; genus JAEPMR01. The sequence goes on from JAEPMR010000033.1 coordinate 23,869, forward strand.
GGGTTCGCGCCTTCGACATCGTCATTCACCAGATCGTCCGCACCCTGATTCATGCCGAAGAAGATCACACGGTTTTGTGGCGCGGTTTTCACCACTAGCCCATCCGTGCTTGCGACCCGCTCCAGATCCTGAACAGGAACATCCTGGATGAAATCGACCTCACCGGACAGAAGCGCCGCGACCCGCGTCGCCGCATTCTGAATGGGCGTATAGATGATCTCGGTTACGGCCAGCGGGAACTGCCCGGCACCCCAGTAATTTTCGTTTTGGGTCAGTACAGTGCGCACGTCGGGCTCACGGCTTACCAGTTTGTAGGGGCCCGTGCCGTTTGTGTTGGTCGAGGCAAAGGTCGTCTCGCCTCCCTCAATATCCTGAACGTCAACCGCCCCGTTTGCCTCTGCCCAGCCGCTGTCCATCATGAACAGGTTCGTCAGGTTCGAGGAAAGGATCGGGTTCGGGCCATCAGTTACGATTTCAACGGTGTGATCCCCTGCGGCACGAACTTCCACGATCGAGGTCAAAAGCTCTTTCATATCGGAGTTTTCGGACTTCGCCCGATTGATCGAGAATACAACATCCTCGGCCGTGAAATCGGCTCCATCGTGGTATTTCACGCCCTGACGTAGATTAAACACCCAAACGTTCGGATCGTCCGGTGACGGCGCCCAGTCGGTTGCAAGTGCGGCCTGAAACTGGCCGGACATATCGCGAATGATCAGCGGTTCATATATCTGGTGTGCAAGTGTGTGGGTTGGCCCCTCATTCTGAGCGTGCGGATCGAGCGTCAGTGAATCCCCAGCACGCGCCCAGCGCAACGTCTCGGCTGATGCTCCAGCTGCGGTCGTGGCAAGAAGCGCCACCGCAAGTAAACTTGTGCGTGTCTTCATTAATAATCTCCCTGTTGATCGGCCTTATATTTGACCAATTGGGTAAGAATTTATCGACCTCCGACACCCGCGCAAGGGTAAACCGGACAAAACCGCGCCGAAAATTACCTGACCTAACGTAAGTAAACACGCCCAGATCCTAAAATCAGCACCACGATCAAGAAAGCACCAATCAGAGAAGCGTCCAAACGTTGCTACGAATGAAGCGTTACGAGACCTCAGGCAGCCTCAGCTCTTCGCGCTGTTCCGCGCTGACAAAATCGCGCAATAGAGCATTGAATACGTAAGGATTTTCCAAGTGAACCGCGTGAGCGCACTGTGGAATGACCGCGAGCGAACACTGCTCGATGGAGGTCCATAGGCGCTCTGTCTGACGCCACGGGTAGGTTCGATCCTGATCCCCCCACACAACGAGCGTCTTTGCAGAGATAGTTTGTAGATTATCGACACCGTCCCATGCTTGCATCGCGTCGAGCCCCGCAAATATCGCTTGCATGCTGCTGCGTTCCGCAATAGCCGCACAGTCTTCGAAACCGGCCGCCAATTCGCGATCTAAGAACCATGTCGCCGCTATTCGACGCGCTGTAGTTCGCGCCCCCTCGGCCCGTGCTCTGGATTTGGATGCCTGAATTGTTTCGAAACGCCCGGGTAAAACGCCCGTCGCACCAGTTGCGTAAAGGACCAGTCGCTCGACACGGTCAGAATACATCGCTGCGATCTCTTGCGCGACCATCCCACCCATTGAATGTCCCAGCAGATGAAACCGCTCGACGCCTCGAGCACTTAAGTCCTCCACGACCCAGCGTGCAAATGCTTCAATATTGTCGGGCGCCCGCAAATCCGAATTCGCACCAAAACCCGGCAGATCAACTGCAACCACATCAACCGCACCACTCAGAGCGGCGACCTGCCCCTCCCATTGTCGGCTCCCACCCATGAACCCGTGCACAAGAACCAGCGGGATCATTTGCGCGCACCCTGAATGATCCGGTCAAGGATCATTGCGCAGAAAAGTATCGAGAAGCCCGCAAGAATACCCTGCCCGACGTTGGCATATTGCAAGGCTTCAAGAACATCCTCGCCCAGCCCTTTGGCGCCGATAAGCGATGCGACCACCACCATGGCAAGAGACAGCATAATCGTTTGATTGATACCGGCCCGGATGGACGGGCTGGCAAGAGGTAGGTCGACCTTGGTCAAAAGATACCATTTGTTGGCGCCAAAACTGATCGCCGCTTCGCGCACGCTTTCCGGCACGCCGCGAAGGCCCAGGACCGTTAGCCGGACAACAGGCGTTCCGCCAAAAATCATCGTCACGACAACTGCGGCAGGCTTGCCAACGCCGAAAAACGCAATCACGGGCACCATGAAAACAAAAGCTGGCATGGTTTGCATGAAATCCATGATCGGCTGAATAAACGCGTAGAAACGCGGTCGCCTTGCGGCGAACATTCCCAGAGGAATTCCAATCGCAATCGACAAACATGCCGCTGTTCCGAGGAGCGCCAGCGTCGTCATCGCCGCTTCCCAAAAGCCCAACAGCCCCATGTAGGCGAGAAAGGCACCTGAGTAGACCGCCGTTCGTATGCCTGCGGTCAGCCAGGTCAGCAGGACAATGAGGCTGGAAATCACGATCCACGGGGTTTGAACCAGCACCACCTCCAGCGCATCGAGGAGCGTGCGGATACCAAACGTCAGACCACTAAAAAACGCTTCACTGTTTCGGACGCAAAAGGCGATAAAATCTTCGACCCATGTGATACTGGTCAAGCGGATGTTCGGGTCCGTAGGAAACGCACTCAGGATCGAATAACGCCCCGGAAAGCTGTAGTGCAGCATTGCTGTGACCAAGATCAGAACCATAAAAATTGCGCTGAACAATATCTGTTTTGCTGGCAATCCGGACCGGATCGTCCGGTCTGACAGCCAGTCAGAAAATCGCGCCTCAAGCGCCCAGTTCGCCGTGATCGCCTGCGCGATCTTCGCGAGGATAAGGAGGAACACCCCTCCCGCGACAATTGACGGCCCCTGCGCTGCGAGCGCTTCGGCTTCAGCCCGGATGCCATCGATATTGGCCTCTAGCGAGTCGACCGTCCGCCGGAATGCATCCACACGATCCGAACCATTCTCGATGGCCGCGGCAAGCTGCTGGCGACGTAGTTCTAGTGTGCCCTCAATCGACGCAATTCGCTCCATCGCATCAGCGGCAAGGTCGCCAAACAGCCCCCGCGCAATCTGCACAAATGCGATCACTTCCAGAATGAGGAAAGGCAAAGCCCAGGACCAAAGCCCCCTTGCACCAAACCACACCGGCCCGAAAATACCCGCCAGCAGGTTCACCGTGGGTGTGAAACGCGAAGAAGCCCCGATCTTATCGAAATTCGCGATGTAGTATTCGGGATTGGTTTGGACAAAAGTCCTTATATCCGCGCGGCGCTCCTCGGCATAGGCAAGCGCGGCTTCGCTTTCTGTATCCTCCAGTGGATTAACGCCTAGGTTGCTCATGAGACCTCCGTTCCCTCGATAACCGTACGCAAGAGATCGGCGCGGGTGATAACTCCCCGATCCACGCCTTCACTAGCCACAAGGATTTCATCGTTCTGGTCGATCGCCAAATTGATCAAATTGCTCAGTGTTTCCTGCTCCGCCACCCTTGGCGCATCGGCAGAAACAGGACCGTTCTTCGCAATATAGGCGTCCAGAGGCTGCATCACGGCATGCGCGTGAACGACCTTCAAACGGGAAATACCAGCCACGAAATCCGCCACATAGTCATCTGCCGGATGCATGACGATATCCTCGGCAGTTCCGGTCTGGATCATCTTGCCATCCCGCATGATCGCGATGCGATCTCCGATCCGGACAGCCTCGTCCAGATCGTGCGTGATGAAGACCGTCGTTTTTTTAAGTATCTTACTCAGTCGGATAAATTCGTCCTGTAGCTGGCGCCGAATAAGCGGGTCGAGTGCTGAAAACGGCTCATCCATCAACAGAACATCTGGATTTGCCGCAAGCGCCCGCGCCAACCCGACGCGCTGCTGCATCCCCCCAGAAAGTTCATGCGCGAATTTTGACCCCCAAGCCCCAAGTTCAACAATATCTAGGATCGCAGCTGCCTGTCGCATCCGCTCGTTTTTGGCGACCTGACGAATTTCCAGCGGAAGTGCGACATTATCCAGTACCGAGCGGTGCGGCATCAAAGCAAAATTTTGGAAGACCATCCCAATCTTACGATTTCGGAAAACCTGGAGTTCTTTCGGCCCAAGCGCCATGACGTCGGTGCCTTCAATCTCGATCTTACCAGCTGTTGGCTCAAGCAATCGGTTGAAATGGCGAACAAGAGTAGATTTCCCACTCCCCGATAGCCCCATGATACAAAAGATCTCGCCTCGATTTACCGTCAGGCTGACGTCCGCCACCCCGACGACCGCATTAAACTGCGCGAGCACTTCTGGTTTCGTCAAACCTTCGTCTCGGATCGCACGTAGTGCGACCTCGGGTTGCGCTCCAAATATCTTCCACACATTGGACAGCTCTATGACGGTGTCGTCACTCATCCGCATTATCCTGTTTGGGTGATGTAATCAGAGGCGCCAACCCTCCGGTTGGCGCCTCCCCGGCTGACTGAAACTAGAGCCCCAGCCACCCATCGACTCGGTCGCTATTGGCCTCGACCCACTCAGCCGCGACTTCTGCAGGATCGCGATCATTGGCACTGATTTCATAGGCCAACTGGCTCACATCCGAGGCATCAAGCCCGAAATTCGCAAAAAATTCCGCGATTGCCGGGGATCGGTCTTCAAGAGAATTCGACCAAGCGATTTGTACGTCCTTCAGGGCATCCTTGGTCGCCACCATCGAATTCTCGTACCAGTCGGGATCATCAGACGGTTGAACCATGACATATTTCTCAGGATCGAATGTCGGTTCAGTCAGCATGTAGACATCGAACATATACCAAACCGCATGTGGCTCGTAGCAATAGAAGGCATAGCCTTCACCCTTTGCGATACTGTCCTTGATGCGTGCCGTCTTTACGGCTTCTTCAGCGCGGATCGGTTCGATGAAATCAAGCAAGCCATAGTCGCGTACCTTGACTTCGTTCACGTTTGCCGACGCCCAACCTGGCGCACCGATCCACATCTCGCCCAGACCGTTTCCGTCGCTATCCATTAGAGCCGCCACATCGGGACGCCCAAGGTCGGCAATATCAGTGATGTTGTTGGCTTCGCCAAAGTCCTTGGACACACAGAAGCCCTGATTGCCCTGATAAGGGTTTGAAGACAGAGTCACGGTGCCTTCGCCATCTACATATTGCTTGGTAAAGCTTTCCTGATTGGGAAGCCAGACATCAGGATGGACGTCGATATCGCCTTTGCCCTGATGCATTGCCTGGAAGATGGTTGCGTTATTTCCCGGAACGTATTCCACCTCGCCGCCAATGCGGGTCTCCACAACATTACCCAAAACATGGGCAATTGCCTGCGCACCTGTCCACGAAGGCACGCCGATTTTCACTTCTTCCGCAAACGCCGGCAAAGCGAATGCACTGACTGCCGTAGCTAGTCCGATGGTTTTTACATAGTTTGTCATGTTCTTCTCCTCTGTTGAGGGCAGACCGGAATTCGGCCCGTTTTTATTTTGCGCTGTGCCGCGACAGTATCGCGACCACGTTTCCCCTGCTGTTCGAACGCCTACGAGACGGTCCGGTCACGGGGGGCCGGTGTGCCTTGCCCATGTCAAAAGCTTAGGAACAGTTTCTCTCTTCGGCCAAATTCAAAGAATTCATTAAACTATCACTTTTTTGCATAGTTTATGTTAAACTTCCGAAAAATCTGTTTTTACACAGGGGGATAGGATGGATTTGAACTGGCTTCGTGACTTCACCTGCCTTGCACGCCTGCAAAACTTCACCCGAGCATCTGCTGAAAGAAACATCACTCAATCGGCATTCAGCCGAAGAATTAAGTCACTTGAAAGCTGGGTCGGTCTACCACTGGTGAATCGGGCGACTTATCCCGTTCAATTGACAGAAGCAGGTCACCAGTTCCTGCCCATCGCGCAGACAGCGATCAATCACCTGACAGAAGCACGCCAATCTCTCCGCGATGCTGACAGGGGTGAACATCGCTTCATACGGTTCTCGGTTCTCCACACATTGTCTGTGAATTTCTTAGCCTCCTGCATCGAAACCCTTCAGAGCGAAATGCCCGACATCCGCACGCGGGTCATCTCAGACTCCCTGAGCACGTGTTGCGACCTGCTGACGGAGGGCGCGGTCGATATAATGGTGTGCTACGCTCATACGTCCGTCGCACCCGCCATTGACGAACGGCTGTTCGAACGGAAGAACCTGACAACCGACCGACTGCTGCCGGTAGCCGCCGCAACATCCGTGCGCGAATACGGCTGGGATCTGGACAAATCGACAGGAAAAAAGATCCCCTACCTCGCTTACGAGCCTTCTAGCTTTCTTGGCATGGTTGCCGAACATGCGATTGGCCAAAAGAAGTTGAACGCCGAGACGATTTACGTCGATGCACTTGTTGAGGCCATAAAGCGGCGCCTTTTGGCCGGAAGCGGGTTCGCCTGGATGCCTGAAACCGCCATCCAATCAGAACTTGCCGATGGAACGCTCGTCCCCATCGCAGGCGAAAGCTGGATTACATCAATGTCGATTGTCGCCTACGCCAGCCCCAGCCACATCGACCCTTCGACCAATC
>JAEPMR010000034.1 GCA_017643845.1 Marivivens sp.
AATCGACCTTCGGCGCAGCGACCTTCAGGCCCATCTTTTCGAAATTGTGCTCGGCCTCGTGCAGCTGGTGAGAGGCGTGCAACAGGGCTTTGGACGGAATACAGCCGACGTTGAGGCAGGTGCCGCCCAGCGTTTCACGGCCCTCGACCACGGCCGTTTTCAGGCCGAGTTGAGCGCAGCGGATTGCGCAGACATAGCCGCCGGGGCCGGAGCCTATAATGATCACGTCATAGCTGGACATATGGTCCTCCTGGATGTTGCGTGCCCACGGCCCCCTGCCATGATTTGGAGGCGGTGTCTTGGGCATTTTTGTTCGTATCGGACATCTCGGCGTTCCTAGAGTAGCAGTGCCGAGGCTATCATGACCATCGTCGCCGTCCACCCCGCGAGCCAGATCAGGCTGCGCCACGGAGCGAAGCCGAAATAATAGGCGGGGACATAGAGGACGCGGGCCACGAAGTAGATCCATGCGCAGGTGGCGCTCAGGGCGCTGGACTTATCCCCCATAACCACAACGACGACTGCGAGTGTAAAGAGGATCAAGCCTTCGAAATGGTTGTTCATCGCGCGGTAGAGCCTGCCCGTCCCGACGCTGAGCAGCGAGTCGACGGGGCCGCCCAGCCGGTGCGGATCTCTGGGCGAGGTGGTTTTGCCAACGCCCAGTTCGATGTTGGCGGGAACGGACATCAGCACGTATTGAACGCCTTGCAGGAGCCCCGCGAGGGCAAGCACCTGAAGCTCGGTCGGCAGGCTCATGAATCGGCCTCGCGTTCCGCTTCGGCAGCGCGGAGCATCGTTTCGAGCCGTGCCACTTCGGCGCGGGTGCTGTCTGTCTTGCGGCGCAGTGCCAGCTTGGTGCCCAGCATGGCTGCAAGGGTCGAGCCGGCGACCAGCGCACCGGCCCACCAGAGCCAGAAATACTGGCCGGTGGACAGTGTGACAGCCGCGATAACGCCGAAGGCGACGATCCAGCGGATCGCCCAGAAGCGCAGATTGCCGCGCATTGCCTGCGCTTGCCGTTCGGACAGCTCCTCCAGCCGCGCAAGCCGTTGGCGGGCCTGCGCGAGGGGTGTGTCTTGGGTCTCCTGATCCGACATGGCTTCCCTGTCTGCGTTAGAGGTCCATCAACAGGCGGCGCGGGTCTTCGAGCGCTTCCTTGACGCGCACGAGGAAGGTCACGGCGCCTTTGCCGTCAACGATGCGGTGATCGTAGGAGAGGGCCAGATACATCATCGGGCGGATCACGATCTCGCCGCCGACGACCATCGGGCGTTCCTGGATCTTATGCATGCCGAGGATGCCCGATTGCGGCGGGTTGAGGATCGGCGAGGACATCAGCGAGCCATAAACGCCACCGTTGGAGATGGTGAAGCTGCCGCCCTGCATGTCGGCCATGGCGAGCTTGCCATCGCGCGCGCGGACGCCGAGCTCTGCGATCTCTTTCTCGATGGCGGCAAAGCCTTTTTGATCCGCGTCACGGACGACCGGAACCACAAGGCCGGTGGGTGTGCCGACGGCGACGCCCATATGCACGTAGTTCTTATACACGACGTCGGTGCCGTCGATCTCGGCGTTGACGTCGGGCACTTCCTTCAGCGCGTGGCAGCAGGCTTTCACGAAGAAGGACATGAAGCCGAGCTTGACGCCGTGCTTTTTGAGAAAGAGGTCTTTGTATTCGTTGCGCAGCTCCATGATGCCGGACATGTCCACCTCGTTATAGGTGGTGAGCATGGCGGCGCTATTCTGCGCCTCTTTGAGGCGGCGCGCGATGGTCTGGCGCAGGCGGGTCATTTTTACCCGCTCTTCGCGGCTGGCATCATCGGCGGGGCGCGGGGCCGCGGGCGCGGGCGCAGTCGCAGGCGCGGCGGCGGGCTTGGGTGCGTTCAGCGCGTTGAGCACATCCGCCTTCATGACGCGACCGTCCTTGCCGCTGGCCTGAACCTGATCGGCGGAGAGGTTGTTTTCGGCCATCAGTTTCTTGGCCGAGGGGGCATCCTCGACATCCTTGCCGCTGGCGGCAGGCGCTTCGGCGGCGGGGGCCGGCGCAGCAGGTGCCGCAGCGGGCGCCTCGGCTTCGGCGGCAGGTTTGGCGGCGGGCGCGTCGCCTTCGGCGATCTGTGCGAGCAGGGCATCGACGCCGACGGTGTCACCCTCTTTGGCGACGATCTCGGAGAGAGTGCCAGCTGCGGGGGATGGAACTTCGACGGTCACTTTGTCGGTTTCCAGCTCGCAGAGCATTTCATCGACGGCGACGGCATCGCCGGGCTTTTTGAACCATGTGGCCACCGTGGCTTCGGTGACGCTTTCGCCGAGGGTCGGGACGCGGACTTCGGTGCTCATGACTTACTTTCCTTCGATCGTCAGCGCGTCGTTCACGAGCGCTTCTTGTTGGGCTTTGTGCTGCGAGGCAAGGCCGGTCGCAGGGGAGGCGGAGGCTGCGCGGCCTGCGTAGACCGGGCGCTTGTGCTTGGCATTGATGCGGGTGAGAACCCACTCGATATTCGGCTCGATGAAGGTCCAGGCGCCCTGGTTCTTGGGCTCTTCCTGACACCAGACCACCTCTGCTTGTTTGAAGCGTTCAAGCTCCTTGACAAGCGAGAGCGCGGGGAAGGGGTAAAATTGCTCGATCCGCATCAGGTAGATGTCGTCGATGCCGCGGGCATCGCGCTCTTCGAGGAGGTCGTAGTAGACCTTGCCCGAGCAGAGGACGACGCGCTTGATCTTCTTGTCGGCCTGAAGCTGGGTGTCGGAATGGCCCTTTTCGGCATCGTCCCACAGCACGCGGTGGAAAGACGATCCGGTGGTGAAGTCCTCGACATCCGAGATCGCCATTTTGTGACGCAGAAGCGATTTCGGCGTCATCAGCACCAGCGGCTTGCGGTAGTTGCGGTGCAACTGGCGGCGCAGGATGTGGAAGTAGTTTGCCGGTGTGGTGCAGTTTGCAACGATCCAGTTGTCGCCGCCGCACATTTGCAGGAAGCGTTCGAGGCGGGCGGAGGAGTGTTCCGGCCCTTGTCCCTCAAACCCATGCGGCAGGAGCATCACCAGACCGGACATGCGGAGCCATTTCGACTCGCCCGAGGAGATGAACTGGTCGAACATGATCTGGGCACCGTTGGCGAAATCGCCGAACTGGGCCTCCCACATCACAAGGGCATTTGGCTCTGCCAGCGAATAGCCGTATTCGAAACCCAAGACCGCATATTCGGAGAGCATCGAGTCGATGACCTCGTATTGCGCCTGACCCTCACGGATGTGGTTCAGCGGATAGTAGCGTTCTTCGGTCTGCTGGTCGATGAAGGCGGAGTGGCGTTGCGAGAAGGTGCCGCGCGTGCTGTCCTGACCGGCGAGGCGGACGGGGTAGCCTTCGAGCATCAGTGAGCCGAAAGCCAGCGCTTCGCCAGTGGCCCAGTCAAAACCTGTTCCGGTGTTGAACATGTTGCGCTTGCTTTCCAGCAGGCGCTCGACGGTGCGGTGCATGTTGAACCCGTCAGGCGTGGTGGTGAGCGCGGTGCCAATGTCTTTCAGGGTCGATTTCTTGATCGCGGTCTTGCCGCGCTGGTATTTGCCCTGCTCCTGACGGTCCATGTGGGACCAGCGTCCGTCGAGCCAGTCGGCCTTGTTCGGCTTGAAGGTCTTGCCTGCTTCGAACTCCTCGTTCAGATGCGCCTGGAACGCGGCCTTCATATCCTCGATTTCGCCTTCGGGGATCAGGCCGTCCTTGACCAGCCGTTCGGTGTAGAGGGTCAGCGTCGTTTTGTGGGTCTTGATCCGCTTGTACATCACCGGATTGGTGAACATCGGTTCGTCGCCTTCGTTATGGCCGAAGCGACGGTAGCAGAAGATGTCGATCACGACGTCCTTGCCGAATTTCTGGCGGAACTCGGTGGCAACCTTGGCCGCATGAACGACGGCCTCCGGGTCGTCGCCGTTGACGTGGAAGATCGGTGCCTCGACCATCAGGGCGATGTCCGTCGGATAAGGCGAGGAGCGCGAGAAGTGCGGCGCGGTGGTGAAGCCGATCTGGTTGTTCACAACGATATGGATCGTGCCGCCGGTTTTGTGCCCTTTGAGGCCTGAAAGACCGAAGCCCTCGGCCACAACGCCTTGACCTGCGAAGGCAGCGTCACCGTGGAGGAGGATCGACAGAACCTTGCGGCGCTCGGCGTCGTTCTTCTGGTCCTGTTTGGCGCGGGCCTTGCCGAGAACGACGGGATTGACCGCTTCGAGGTGGGAGGGGTTGGCGGTGAGGGAGAGGTGCACGACATTGCCGTCGAATTCACGGTCGGACGAGGCGCCGAGGTGGTATTTCACGTCGCCTGAGCCGTCGACATCCTCGGGCTTGAAGCTGCCGCCCTGAAATTCGTTGAAGATGGCCTTGTAGGGTTTGCCCATCACGTTTGCCAGCACCGAAAGGCGGCCACGGTGCGGCATGCCGATGATGATTTCCTCAAGTCCCAGCGCGCCACCGCGTTTGATGATCTGTTCCATCGCGGGGATCAGGCTTTCGCCACCATCGAGGCCGAAACGTTTGGTGCCCATGTATTTGACATGGAGGAACTTCTCGAACCCTTCAGCCTCGACGAGCTTGTTCAGGATGGCTTTGCGGCCTTCGCGCGTGAACTGGATTTCCTTGCCGAAGCCTTCGATCCGCTCTTTCAGCCATGCCGCTTGCTCTGGGTCGGAGATGTGCATGTATTGCAGCGCAAACGTGCCGCAATAGGTGCGGCGCACGAGCGATACGATCTCGTTCATCGTGGCGACTTCGAGGCCCAGCACATTGTCGATGAAGATCGGGCGGTTCATGTCCGCAGCGGAGAAGCCGTAGGTTTTTGGGTCCAGCTCCGGGTGAGGGGTGTTGTCGCGCATGCCGAGCGGGTCAAGCTCTGCGATCAGGTGGCCGCGAATCCGGTAGGCGCGGATCAGCATCAACGCGCGGATGGAATCGAGAACGGCGGCGCGGACTTGCTCCTCGGAGAGGGTGATGCCTTTTTCCTCGGCTTTTGCCTTGATCTTGTCGCCGGCGGCCTTGGCATCGGTGGGCCATTGGCCGTCGAGCGCGGCGGTCAACTCGTCATTGGCCTGGGGCGGCCAATCCATGCGGGACCATGAGGGGCCGGCCGCTTCGGCGCGGGCATCGGCGGAGGCATCACCGAGAGAGGCAAAGAAATCCTGCCATGACTGGTCCACCGCATTGGGGTTGTCGGCGTATCGGGCGTAGAGCTGCTCGATATAGTCGGCATTATGCCCTTGCAGGAAGGATGAGGCGTGAAAGACGTCGTTGGGGGATTGGTCGGTCATGTCGATCTCTTGGGGCGGGTGCCCGTGCTCCCTATCGTTGACTTGTGCCGCTGGTGAGCGGTGTGAGGGGGCGAACCCCCGAAACAGAGGCGTGGGCCGAAGCGGCCCACGCGATGAGTGCTAGTGCGGCGATCAGCGCCATGAACAGCGGCGCGGCGTAGCGGGCCGCTGCGCGCTGTGGTCCGAGCTGATGTGGCCGCGGCAACCCCATAGGATCAGCCGATTGCCTTGAGCACGGCCTCGCCAAGAGTGGCGGGGCTGTCGGCAACCACGATACCGGCGGAGCGCATGGCTTCGATCTTGTCCTCGGCGCCGCCCTTGCCACCGGCAACAATCGCACCAGCGTGACCCATGCGGCGGCCCGGAGGGGCAGTGCGGCCAGCGATGAAGCCGGCGACCGGCTTCCAGCGGCCCTTTTTCTTTTGCTCGGCGAGGAATTCGGCGGCTTCCTCTTCGGCGGAGCCGCCGATTTCACCGATCATGATGATGGATTGGGTTTCGTCATCATCAAGGAACATGTCGAGCACGTCGATATGTTCGGTGCCTTTGATCGGGTCGCCGCCGATGCCGACAGCGGTGGACTGGCCGAGGCCGATGTCGGAGGTCTGTTTCACGGCTTCATACGTCAGCGTACCGGAGCGGGAGACAACGCCCACCGAGCCGCGCTTGTGGATGTGGCCGGGCATGATGCCGATTTTGCAGGCGTCGGGGGTGATGACGCCGGGGCAGTTGGGGCCGACAAGACGCGACTTGGACGTTTCCAGCGCGCGCTTGACCTTCATCATGTCGAGCACCGGAATGCCTTCAGTGATGCAGACGATCAGTTCCATCTCGGCGTCGATTGCTTCGAGGATTGAATCCGCTGCGAAGGGCGGCGGCACGTAGATGACGGAAGCGTTGGCTTCGGTCACGTGCTTGGCTTCGTGCACGGAGTTGAACACCGGGAGGCCCAGATGCTCTTGACCGCCTTTGCCCGGGGTCACGCCGCCGACCATTTTGGTGCCGTAGGCGATGGCCTGTTCGGAGTGGAATGTGCCCTGCGAGCCGGTGAAGCCCTGACAGATGACTTTGGTATTTTCGTCGATGAGAACTGCCATTGTCTTAACCCTTCACCGCTTTCACGATTTTTTCTGCGCCATCCGACAGGTTGTCGGCGGCGATCACGTTGAGGCCGGAGGTGTTGATGATCTCCTTGCCTTTTTCGACGTTCGTGCCTTCGAGGCGAACGACCAGCGGCACTTGCAGGCCAACCTCCTTGACCGCGGCGACGACGCCTTCGGCGATGACGTCGCAGCGCATGATGCCGCCGAAGATGTTGACGAGGATGCCTTTGACGTTGTCATCGGATGTGATGATCTTGAAGGCCTCGGTGACTTTCTCTTTGGTCGCGCCGCCACCAACATCGAGGAAGTTGGCCGGTTCAGCGCCGTAGAGCTTGATGATATCCATGGTTGCCATCGCGAGGCCCGCGCCGTTCACCATGCAGCCGATTTCACCATCCAGTGCGATGTAGTTGAGATCGTACTTGGAGGCGGCGAGTTCCTTGGGATCCTCTTCCGTCTCGTCGCGCAGGGCGGCGATGTCGGCGTGGCGGTAGATGGCGTTGGAGTCAAAGCCCAGCTTCGCGTCGAGGAGTTTCAGCGATCCGCCGTCGGTGACGATCAGCGGGTTGATCTCCAGCATCTCCATGTCCTTCTCGACGAAGGCTTTATAGAGAATGCCCATAAGGCTGACGCATTCCTTGACCTGCTTGCCCTCAAGCCCGAGAGCAAAGGCGATCCGGCGGCCGTGGAAGGCCTGATAGCCGGTTGCGGGATCGACGGTGAAGGTGAGGATCTTTTCAGGCGTCGACGCGGCGACTTCCTCGATGTCCATGCCGCCTTCGGTGGAGGCCACGAAGGAGATGCGGGAGGAGGCGCGATCCACCAGAAGGGCGAGGTACAGCTCGCGCTCGATGCCAGAGCCGTCTTCGATATAGATACGGTTGACCTGCTTACCAGCCGGACCGGTCTGGTGCGTGACGAGCGTGCGGCCGAGCATCTTCTTGGCTTCTTCGGCGGCTTCTTCTACCGATTTGGCAAGGCGGACACCGCCCTTTTCGCCAGCGTCGGCCTCTTTGAAGTGGCCTTTGCCGCGACCGCCTGCATGGATCTGGGCCTTGACGACCCAGAGTGGGCCGTCGAGTTCGCCAGCGGCGGTTTTCGCCTCTTCGGCGCGGGTCACTGCGCGCCCTTCGGAGACCGGCGCACCGTAAGAACGGAGTAGCGCCTTGGCCTGATATTCGTGGATATTCATTCGAGATGTCCTCGCTTTGGCTCGGTTTCCACTGTCTAAACATGGAAAACGGCAGGCAAGAACGGTTTTTTCGGGTTGATGGTTAAAAAACCGACATTTGTGATCACAGCTTCAAAAAGTGTGATCACAAATTGGTGGATTTCGAGGTTTAGGGCCCAATTTGCAGATGCAGAATCGCGTCCCCGAAATGCAAACGGGCACCTGAAGTCAGGTGCCCGCTGCCAAAATCTATGCAGTTGGTCGCTTAGGCGAGCGAGCTGTCGATGCCCTTGCACGCATCAACGAGGCCTTTGACGGCATCGACGGATTTGTCGAACATGGCCTGCTCGTCCTTGTTCATCTTGATATCGACGATGCGTTCGATGCCGCCTGCGCCGATGATGGTCGGGACGCCGACATACATGCCCTTGAGCCCGAGCGCGCCGTCAACATAGGCAGCGCAGGGCAGAAGACGCTTCTGGTCTTTGAGGTAGGCTTCGGCCATTTCGATGGCGGAAGTGGCCGGTGCGTAGAAGGCGGAGCCAGTTTTCAGAAGGCCCACGATTTCGGCGCCGCCATCACGGGTGCGCTGAACGATGGCGTCGAGCTTTTCTTTGCTGGTCCAGCCCATTTCGACGAGGTCGAGGAGCGGGATGCCGGCGACGGTGGAGTAGCGCACCAGCGGGACCATCGTATCGCCGTGTCCGCCGAGAACGAAGGCCGTCACGTCGCGCATGGAGACATTGAATTCCTCGGCGAGGAAGTGGCGGAAGCGAGCGCTGTCAAGAACGCCAGCCATGCCGCAAACCTTCTCATGCGGGAGGCCGGAGAATTCGCGCAAGGCCCAGACCATCGCATCGAGCGGGTTGGTGATGCAGATGACGAACGCGTCGGGCGCGTGTTTGCCGATGCCTTCACCGACGGATTTCATGACCTTGAGGTTGATGCCAAGGAGGTCATCGCGGCTCATGCCCGGCTTGCGCGGCACGCCGGCGGTGACGATGCAGACGTCTGCGCCTGCGATGTCGGCGTAATCCTGCGTGCCTTTGAGTTTGGCGTCGAAGCCTTCGGAGGGGCCGGACTCGGCGATGTCGAGTGCTTTGCCTTCGGGGGTGCCTTCGGCGATGTCGAACAGGACAACGTCCCCGAGTTCCTTGATAGCGGCGAGATGGGCGAGCGTGCCACCGATCTGTCCGGCGCCGATCAGCGCAATCTTAGGTCTGGCCATGAATACAGTCCTCATAGGGTTATGGTCGCGGCATTGGGTAGTCGTTTGTCGCGTTTGGCGCAAGTCCGCTGCGATGCGGCATGATTGCGGCCCTGTTGTTTCGGGGGTTTATGGGATACCGAACGGTGCGAGTTGCGGGCGCTTGCGCGGCCTGCGCCCCGAAAGCGACGAAAACATAGCGGGGTGATTCCCGTAAAAGAGGAGCAGGCGGTGAACGATCCGGCGTTTCTGATCGCGGCAGTGATTGCGGCGTCCTGTGTGGGGCTGGGCAAGGGTGGGCTGCCTGTGGTTGCGATGCTCTCTGTGCCGATCCTCGCGCTGTTCATATCGCCGATCGCCGCAGCGGGACTGTTGCTGCCGGTCTATATTATCTCGGATGTGTTCGGTCTCTGGGCCTACCGGCGAGAGTTTGACCGGAAGGTTCTGATCATCATGATCGTCGCGATGACGCTGGGCGTCGGGCTGGGCTGGGCGACAGCGCGGGTGGTGGATGAGGCGGTGGTAACATTGGTGGTGGGGTTGATCGGCGCGAGTTTTGCGCTGAATCTGCTTCTCCGTCGGGGGGCAACGGGGCCGAAAAAAGAACCGCATTGGCCCGGTGGTCTGTTCTGGGGCACGATTGCGGGCTTCACCAGTTTCGTCAGTCATGCGGGCGGGCCGCCGTATCAAGTGTGGACGCTTCCGTTACGGCTGACCAAGGCGGTGTTCGTCGGGACGCAAGTGATCGCCTTTGCCTATGTGAACGCGCTGAAGCTGATTCCCTATGCGGCGCTGGGCCAGCTTTCGTTCGACAATCTGAAATTCGCGGCGCTGCTGTCTGTTCCTGCTTCCGCGTCGGTGTTTCTGGGCGTGTATCTGGTGCGGATCGTACCGGAGGCGCTGTTCTTTAAGGTCGTCACCTGGGCGCTTCTGGGGGTGTCGCTGAAGCTGATCTATGACGGGGCTATCGGCTAGTTTCTGCACTGCGGCAAAAATCCCCTTGAACTAAACGAACATTTCTGAGCAGTTTCTCGCAAGAAAATTGCGAGGAGATCATCATGACGTCGAGGCCCTTCCGTTCCGCCCTGTATATTCCGGGATCGAAAGAGCGTGCGCTGGAGAAGGCGCGGGGGCTGGCGGTGGATGCCATCCTGTTCGATCTGGAGGACGCGGTGGCCCCAGATGCCAAAGACGCCGCGCGGGAAACCCTTGCGGCTGCATTGGCGGAGGGGGGCTATGGTCCCCGATACAAGATCGTTCGGATCAATGCGCTGGAGACCCAGTGGGGGGAAGCGGATGCGCGGGCGGTCGCGCAGATGGATTGCGACGCGGTTCTGCTGCCGAAGGTATCGAGTGCCGGTGATGTCGACGCGCTGGCCGTGTTGGTGGGCGATTTGCCGATCTGGTGCATGATGGAATCGCCTCTTGGTGTGCTCCACGCGGAGGAAATCGCGGCACATCCGCGGGTCGAAGGATTCGTGCTGGGGACAAACGATCTGGCGAAGGATCTGGGCACGCGAAAGGCGCCGAACCGCGCTCCGCTGCAATATGCGCTACAGAAATGTCTGTTGGCAGCGCGGGCACATGGGGTGATCGCGGTCGATGGTGTTTATAACGCGTTCAAGGACGATGATGGTCTGGTGGCGGAATGCGAGCAGGGGCGGGACATGGGCTATGACGGCAAAAGCCTGATCCACCCGGCGCAGATCGAGATTGCCAACCGGACTTTCGCTCCGACCGAGGCGGAGATCGATCTGGCCCAACGGCAGATCGCGGCTTTTGATGCTGCCGAAGCCGAAGGGCAGGGGGTGGCTGTGGTCGACGGGCAGATTGTAGAGAACCTGCATGTGGCGACGGCGCGGGCGATGCTTGCCAAGGCAGAGGCGATCCGCGAAATCACAGCGCAGTAATTCCGAAGGGCCGGACCGATGACAAAGACCAATGCAGGACGATTTTTCGAGGATTACCGGCTGGGAGAGGTGATCCGTCATGCGGTGCCGCGAACGGTTTCGGGCGGTGAGCGGGCGCTGTATCACGCGCTCTATCCGGCGCGGCATGCGCTGGCGTCCTCTGATGCGTTCGCGCAGGCCTGCGGTTTGCCTGCCGCGCCGATGGACGATCTGATTACTTTCCACACGGTTTTCGGGAAGTCAGTGCCGGATATTTCGCTCAATGCCGTCGCCAATCTGGGCTATGCGGAGGGGCGGTGGCTCAAGCCTGTCTATGCCGGCGATACGCTGCAATCCGAGAGCGAGGTCATCGGGCTAAAGCAGAATTCAAACGGAAAGTCCGGCGTCGTCTATGTGCGAACGACGGGGGTCAACCAGCGGGACGAGGCTGTGCTGAGCTATGTGCGTTGGGTGATGGTCCGCAAGCGGGTGCTGGAAGCGGATGCGCCGGAAACGGTAGTCCCTGAATTGGCCGGTGCGTTGGCACCTGACGCGCTGGTCATACCAGAAGGGCTGACATTCGATCGCTATGACGCAGAGCTTGCGGGGGAACCGCACCGGCTGGGGGACTACCGGATCGGCGAGATCATCAACCATGTGGATGGTGTGACCATCGAGGAGGCCGAGCACATGATCGCGACGCGGCTGTGGCAGAACACGGCCAAGGTGCATTTCGATGCGACGTTCCGTGAGGACGGGCGGCGGCTGATCTATGGCGGGCATGTGATCAGTATGGCGCGCGCGCTATCGTTCAACGGGCTCGCGAATGCGCAGATGATCGTCGGGCTGAACGGTGGCGCTCATGCAAACCCATGTTTCGCGGGCGATACGGTGCGGGCTTGGAGCGAGGTGTTGGACACGGCCGAAACCACTGCGCCCGGTGTCGGTGCGATCCGGCTGCGGCTGGTGGCGACAAAAGGGGACGCGGGCGCGTTGCGGGGCAAAGATGGCCGGTATTTGCCGGAGGTTCTTCTGGACCTTGATTACTGGGCATTGATGCCTGTGTAGCATTTTTGTGATCACGCTTGGGAAATGTGTGATCACAAATATACATAATAGCGCAAACATTTACCGAAATTCCTCATTTGCCCCCTTGCCCGCTGGTGACTCAGCGCGAATTATCGTGCAGAAGGAAGATGGCAGACGGTGTGCAATGGTATGCCGTTCAGAATCGGAAAGGGAAGATATGGCTGATGTGAATCGAGGCAACCGCCCGCTCTCACCGCATCTGACGATTTACCGCCCCCAACTGACGTCGATGACGTCGATCTTCGTGCGGATCACCGGCAATGCATTGCTGGTCGCGGCCCTGTTGATTGTATGGTGGTTCATCGCAGCGTCTATCGGTGCCGAGAGTTTTGCGACCGCCGATGCGGTGCTGCGGAGCTGGTTTGGCGATCTGGTGTTGTTCGGATCGGTCTGGGCGCTGTGGTATCACATGCTCGGCGGTATCCGTCACCTGATCTGGGACAGTGGCCGGATGCTGGAGGTTCAGGAGTCCGAGCGGTTCGGGCTGTTCATGATCGTCGGGTCGCTGTTGCTGACCCTCTTTGTGATCGCAGTCGTATAGGAGGCGGGACATGGCTTTTCTGACAGATAGAAAACGCGCAGCGGGTCTTGGTTCTGCGAAAACCGGCACGGAGCATCACTGGCACATGATGGTGAGCTCAGTGGCGCTCTGTGGTCTGATCCCGTTTTTCGTCTTTACCTTTGGGCGGGCGCTGGGCGGCAGCTACGAAGAGGTAGTGGCCTACTACAGTCAGCCCTTTCCGGCGATCATCGCGATCCTGACCTTTCTGACCGGCTTCATGCACTTCAAAAGCGGTGTGCAGGTGCTGATCGAAGACTATGTACACGGGTTCTGGCGCAAGGCGCTCATCATCGCGATGACCTGCCTGAGCTACACGGCGATGGCTGTCGGCATCTTTGCCGTGGCGCGTCTGGCCCTTTAATGCGGAGCGAATGAGCTTATGACAGCTTACGAATACGAAACGCACGAATATGACGTTGTGGTGGTGGGTGCCGGTGGTGCCGGGCTGCGCGCAACGCTCGGCATGGCCGAGCAGGGGCTGAGAACGGCCTGTATCTCCAAAGTGTTCCCGACCCGCTCGCACACGGTTGCGGCGCAGGGCGGCATTGCGGCCTCGCTGGGCAATATGGGCCCGGACAGCTGGCAGTGGCACATGTATGACACCGTCAAAGGCTCTGACTGGTTGGGTGATACCGATGCGATGGAATATCTCGCTCGGGAAGCACCGAAGGCGGTTTACGAGCTGGAACACTACGGTGTGCCGTTCAGCCGGACCGAAGAGGGCAAGATCTATCAGCGCCCGTTCGGCGGCCATACGACCGAGTTTGGCGAAGGCCCGCCGGTGCAGCGCACCTGTGCCGCCGCGGACCGGACCGGCCATGCGATTTTGCACACACTTTACGGCCAGTCGCTCAAGCAAAAGGCCGAGTTCTACATCGAGTATTTCGCGATTGATCTGATCATGTCCAAGGACGGGCAGTGTCAGGGTGTGGTCGCGTGGAAGCTCGATGATGGCACCATGCATGTTTTCAGCGCCAAGATGGTGGTGCTGGCGACGGGCGGCTATGGCCGTGCCTATTTCAGCGCAACTTCGGCCCATACATGCACCGGCGACGGTGGCGGCATGGTAGCCCGTGCGGGGCTGCCGCTTCAGGATATGGAATTCGTGCAGTTCCATCCGACCGGTATCTACGGCGCTGGCTGCCTGATCACCGAGGGCGCACGCGGCGAAGGCGGTTATCTGACGAACTCCGAAGGCGAGCGGTTCATGGAGCGCTATGCGCCCAACTACAAAGACCTCGCGCCACGCGACTATGTCAGCCGGTGTATGACGATGGAAATTCGCGAGGGCCGTGGCGTCGGCGCGAATGGCGATCACATCCACCTGAACCTCAACCACCTGCCCGCCGAGGCGCTGGCCGAGCGGTTGCCGGGGATTTCTGAGAGCGCAAAGATCTTTGCCGGTGTGGATGTGACGAAAGAGCCGATCCCTGTTCTGCCGACGGTGCATTACAACATGGGTGGCATCCCGACGAACTATTACGGTGAAGTGCTGAACCCCACCAAGAAAGACCCCAACGCCGTCGTGCCGGGACTGATGGCTGTGGGTGAAGCGGGCTGTGCAAGTGTGCATGGCGCGAACCGTTTGGGCTCGAACAGCTTGATCGACCTTGTGGTGTTTGGTCGTGCAGCGGCAATCCGTGCGGGTGCCATTGTGGATGCGAGCAAGCCGAATGCGCCGCTCAATCAGGCGTCGGTCGATCAGGCTTTCGACCGGTTTGACGGGTTGCGTTATGCCGATGGCAATGTGCCGACCGCCGAGCTGCGGCTGGAGATGCAGAAGACGATGCAGGCCGATGCCGCCGTTTTCCGCACTGACAAGACGCTGAAGGAAGGTGCCGAGAAGATGACCGCCGTTGCGGCCAAGCTCGACGATCTGAAGGTCACCGACCGGAGCCTTGTTTGGAACAGTGACCTGATGGAGACGCTGGAACTGACCAACCTGATGCCGAACGCTCTGGCGACCATCGTTGGCGCGGAAGCGCGGAAGGAAAGCCGTGGTGCCCATGCGCATGAGGATTATCCCGAGCGCGACGACAAGAAATGGCGTGTGCACACGATCAGCCGTGTTGAGGGGAACAAGGTCGATCTGAGCTACAGGCCGGTGATCGTCGATCCGCTGACTGCCGAGAAGGATGGCGGTATCAGCGAAGCGAAGATCGCCCCGAAAGCGCGGA
Source organism: Marivivens sp. (assembly GCA_017643845.1). Taxonomy (GTDB): domain Bacteria; phylum Pseudomonadota; class Alphaproteobacteria; order Rhodobacterales; family Rhodobacteraceae; genus JAEPMR01. The sequence continues at coordinate 14,500 of JAEPMR010000034.1, forward strand.
CATTCTGATGCGCGTACGTGCGGCTCTTCCTGTTATCGGGCTTGTCATGCTCGCCGCGTGTTCGACCACGGTCGATCCCGAGCGGGCGGCGCAGGCCTGTGAAGAGCGCGCGCGCGCAGCCCAGGGGCCGACGGGGGAGATGACCTTTGGTGTCAATTCTCAGACCGGAAGCTTTGCAGGGGCTTCGATCGCGTTGAGCAGCGATTTCCTCACCGGAAAGGATCCGGTGGAAGTGTATGAAAATTGTGTTTTCCAGCGCACGGGAATGGCGCCGATCCGCCCGCCCGTCTTGCGCCGGATGTGACCCTTCAGGAGGCCGATAAATGGTTCAACTGACACTGCCAAAGAACAGCCGGATTTCGGTGGGTAAAACATGGCCGAAGCCGGAAGGCGCGACCAATATCCGCACGTTCAAGATCTACCGCTGGAATCCCGATGACGGGAAGAACCCGCGGATCGACACCTATTTCGTCGATATGGATGATTGCGGGCCGATGATTTTGGACGCGCTGATCAAGATCAAAAACGAAATCGACCCGACGCTGACCTTCCGCCGGTCCTGCCGCGAGGGGATTTGCGGCTCTTGTGCGATGAATATCGACGGGATCAACACGCTGGCCTGTATCTATGGCATGGACGAGATCAAGGGTGACGTGAAAATCTATCCGCTGCCGCATATGCCGGTGGTGAAAGACCTGATCCCCGACCTCACGCATTTCTATGCGCAGCATGCCTCGATCATGCCGTGGCTGGAGACAAAGACGAACCGCCCCGCGAAGGAGTGGAAGCAATCCATTGAGGACCGGAAGAAGCTCGACGGGCTTTATGAATGCGTGATGTGCGCGTCCTGCTCGACGTCCTGCCCGAGCTACTGGTGGAATGGCGATCGCTACCTTGGGCCAGCCGCGCTGCTGCACGCCTATCGCTGGATTATCGACAGCCGCGACGAGGCAACGGGCGAGCGCCTTGATCAATTGGAAGACCCGTTCAAGCTCTATCGCTGCCACACGATCATGAACTGCGCGAAGACCTGTCCCAAGGGGCTGAACCCTGCGAAGGCGATTGCGCATATCAAGAAAATGATGGTCGAGCGCGCGGTCTAACCGCCCGTTAAGATCTTTGGATGGCGGCCCCCGCGGGGGCCGTTTTCTATTTTGAAGGGCTGTCTATTCGTTTGCGCAGCGCAGTGGGCGGCACGCCGTATTGCTGGCGAAAGGCGCGGGTCATGGCAGCGGCGTTTTCGTAGCCGCAACGCTGCGAAATCTCTCCGATGCTGAGGCGGGTTTGCTCGATCTGACGGCGGGCTTCGGAGAGGCGGATTTTCCGATAGAGCGCCGCGGGGGTGAGACCCATGAGCTTTTGGACATGAGTTTCCAATGTGCGCTGAGAAGTGCCGAGTTTCGAGGCCAGTCCGGGGATCGGCAATGGCGTCTCCACATGGCGCCGCATCAAGGCGGCGGCGGCGCGGACGATGCGGTCAGGAGGGAGGCGAAACAGTGGCTCGGACTTGGGATCGCGCTCGCCATACATGAAGAGTGCGGCCACCTCGAGCGCGAGGGCGGCGCTGTGGCGGCTCTCGATCAGGTGGAGCATCAGTTCGAGCGTTGTGGTCGCGCCGCCGCAGCTGGCACGGGCGCGGTCGATCACGAAGCGGTCTTCGACGACGGAAACATCGGGAAATGCCTCGGCGAGATCGCCCAGGATATCCCAATGCGATGTGGCGCGGTGCCCGTCGAGGAGGCCTGCCTTTGCCAGGAGCCAGCTACCGGTATCCAGCCCGACGAGGACTTTGAACCGTCGTGCAGCGGCGCGAAGGGCGCGGGCGGTGGCGGGGGTTGCGTGGGCGAGGTGGTGGTAACTGGGCATCACAAAGAGATAGTCACCGGCGGCCTGTTCGGAGAGCCGCGCCGTCTGGACGGGGAGGCCGCTGGAGGATGTGATGGCATCCCCGGCGAGGCTGCAATAGTCCCAGCGATAGAGGATTTGACCCGAAAGCATATTGGCGGCGCGAAGCGGCTCGACAGCATTTGCAAGGCAGAGATTGGAAAACCCCTCGAAAAGGAGGAGCGAGATTGCCTGAGGTGGCGCCGATTTTTGCGGTTTGTGCATGATAACTACGAATAATGCATAAACGGGGGCTGGTTCCAGCCCTAGCGTCAGGGAAAGCGCGAGGGAGGCTGCGATGGAATTCGGTCTGAGTGAAGAACAGGAGATGATTGTCTCCACGGTGCGGAGTTTTGTGGAAAAGGAGATTTATCCGCACGAAGAGATGGTTGAGCGGACGGGAAGCGTGCCGCATGAGCTTGGTCAGGAGATCAAGAAAAAGGTCATTGATTTGGGGTTTTACGCCTGCAACTTCCCCGAAGAGGTGGGCGGTGCGGGGCTCGGGCATCTCGACTTTACGCTGGTGGAGCGGGAACTGGGGCGCGGCTCGATGGCGCTGACGCATTTCTTTGGCCGCCCGCAGAATATCCTGATGGCCTGCGAGGGGGGGCAACGCGAGAAGTATCTGCTGCCTGCCGTGCGCGGCGAGCGGATGGATGCGCTGGCAATGACCGAGCCCGACGCCGGATCGGATGTGCGGGGGATGAAATGCACGGCCGTTCGGGATGGCGGCGACTGGGTGGTCAATGGCTCGAAGCATTTTATCTCGGGCGCGGAGCATGCGGACTTCTTCATTGTTTTTGTGGCGACGGGTGTGGATGACACGCCAAAGGGTCCGAAAAAGCGGATCACCTGTTTCCTCGTGGATCGGGGGCATCCGGGGTTTGAGGTGCGCGAGGGTTATCAGTCGGTCAGCCATCGCGGGTACAAAAACTGCATTCTCGATTTCGACAACTGTCGCTTGCCGGATGCTCAAGTGCTGGGCGAAGTCGATGGCGGCTTCGAGGTGATGAATACCTGGCTCTATGCAACGCGGATCACAGTTGCGGCCTTTTGCGTTGGGCGGGCACGGCGGTGTTTTGACTATGCACTACATTATGCCGCTGAGCGAAAGCAGTTTGGACAACAAATTGCGAAGTTTCAGGGCATCGGCTTTCAAATAGCTGACATGATCACCGAAATTGATGCGGCAGACTGGCTGACGCTATCCGCTGCATGGCGGCTCGATGCGGGCAAGCCCGCCAACCGCGAGATTGCCAGTGCGAAGCTCTATGCATCCGAGATGCTGGCGCGGGTCACGGACGCAAGCTTGCAGGTCTATGGCGGGATGGGGTTGATGGCGGATTTCCCTCTTGAGCGGTTCTGGCGGGATGCGCGGGTCGAGCGGATCTGGGATGGCACGTCTGAAATCCAGCGCCATATCATCAGCCGCGATCTGTTTCGCCCTCTGGGAGCCTGACCATGCACCGCTATGAACGGCTGTTCAGGCCGCGTTCCATCGCTGTCATTGGGGGAGGGGCATGGTGTGCCAATGTGGTCGAGCAGTGTGAGAAACTGGGCTTCCAAGGTGACGTGTATCCGGTTCATCCAAGCAAGAGCGAGATCAGGGGGGTGAGGGCCTATCCGTCGCTCGAGGCTTTGCCGGACGTGCCGGATGCGGCGTTCATCGGGGTCAATCGGTCGGCGACAATCGAGATCGTGCGCGCCCTCGCGGAACGTGGCGCGGGAGGCGCTGTTTGCTTTGCGTCTGGCTTTCGTGAGGCAGCGAGCGAGATGGCCGATGGTGGTGATTTGCAGGAGGCATTGGTCGCGGCGGCGGGCGAGATGCCGATCCTCGGGCCGAATTGCTATGGGCTGTTGAACCTGCTCGACGGAGCCGCTCTCTGGCCGGATCAGCATGGCGGGGTGCCATGTGAGCGTGGCGTGGCGATTGTTACCCAGTCCTCGAATATGGCGATCAATCTGACGATGCAGAAGCGCGGTTTGCCGATTGCCTATGTAGTGACGGCGGGCAATCAGGCGCAGATGGGGTTGGCGGACATCGGGGCGGCGCTGCTGGAGGACCCGCGTGTGACGGCGCTGGGGCTGCATATCGAAGGGATTGGCGATTTGGCTGCATTCGAGCGGCTAGCCAACAAAGCGCGGGCGCTGGGCAAGCCGATTGTGGCGCTGAAAATCGGTGCATCAGATCAGGCACAGGCGGCGACGCTTTCGCATACGGCCTCACTCGCGGGGAGCGACGCTGGCGCGCGGGCGCTGCTGGCGCGGTTGGGCGTGGCGCAGGTCTCGGGATTGGGGGCGTTCCTGGAAACGCTCAAAATTTTCCATGTGAACGGGCCTTTGGCGAGCGCACAGATCGGTTCGATGTCCTGTTCCGGCGGGGAGGCGAGCCTGATGGCGGACCTCGGGCTCAAGTATGATGTAGGATATCCGCCCTTGAGCGAGGAGCAAACCGAGGCGCTGAGAAAAGCGCTCGGCCCGAAAGTCGCGCTGTCCAATCCGCTGGATTACCACACTTATATCTGGGTGGATCGGGAGGCGATGACCGCCTGTTTTACAGCGATGATGACGGGCGATCTGGCGATTGGCTGTGTGGTTCTGGATTTCCCCCGCGCGGACCGCTGCGATGGCGCGGCATGGATGCTGGTGATCGACGCGGTAGAGACGGCGAGCGCCGCATCAGGGCGGCCGATTGCCATTCTGTCGAGCCTTGCGGACACAATGCCGGAGGAGATTGCGGTGGTCTGCACGGAGCGCGGAGTATTGACGCTTTCGGGGTTGGAGGATGGTTTGGCCGCGATTGCGGCGGCGGCGGCGGTGGGGGCGGCGTGGGCGCGGCCTGTAGCTGCCCCGTTGTTGTTGCCCGTGCCGCTTGGTGGCGGTTCGGAAATGCTCAGCGAAGCGGAGGCAAAACAGCGGCTCGCGGCCTATGGTGTGGCGATTCCCGAGCAAGTCCGTGCCTTGACCGCCGAGGCAGTTGCCGATGCAGCGCGGGCGCTGGGGGGCATCGTGGCCGTCAAGGGCGAAGGCGTGGCGCATAAGAGCGAGGCGGGGGCGGTGGCATTGGGCCTGACCTCTCCCGAAGCGGCCCACGCCGCAGCGGAAAAGATGGGCGCGGAGAGCTTCCTTGTCGAGCAGATGGTCAATGGCGCTGTGGCCGAGCTTTTGATCGGGGTGGTGCGTGATCCGGCGCATGGCTTTGTGCTGACGCTCGGCGCGGGGGGGACGCTGACGGAGATCTTGAAGGATACCACCTCCCGCCTATTGCCTGTTGCGGAAGATGACCTGCGCGAAATGCTGGACGCGTTGAAGATTGCGCCGATACTGGCGGGATATCGTGGCGGGGCTGTGGCTGATACGAAGGCTGTGATTGACTGTGTGATGGCTGTGCAGGCCTATGTGCTGGCCAATGCGAAGAGGTTGGAAGAAGTGGAGATCAATCCGCTGATCTGTTTGGCCGATGGGGTGATGGCGGTTGATGCGTTGATCCGAATTGGAGTGAATGATGAGTTATAACCCGATCAAGACCCAGCGGCGTGGAGCGGTGCTAGAGGTCACGTTGGACCGGCCCAAAGCCAACGCGATTGATCTGGCAACCAGCCGGATCATGGGGGAGGTCTTTACCGATTTCCGTGATGACCCCGATCTGCGCGTGGCGATCATCACCGGCGGCGGCGAGAAGTTTTTCTGCCCCGGTTGGGATTTGAAGGCTGCGGCGGATGGGGATGCGGTCGACGGGGATTACGGCAAGGGCGGCTTTGGCGGCTTGCAGGAATTGCGCGGGCTGAACAAACCGGTCATCGCAGCGGTCAACGGGATCGCTTGTGGCGGTGGGCTGGAGCTGGCGCTGTCGGCGGATATCATCCTTGCGGCGGATCATGCGCAGTTCGCTCTGCCGGAAATTCGCTCCGGCACGGTGGCGGACGCGGCGAGTGTGAAGCTACCCAAGCGCATTCCGTATCACATCGCGATGGAGCTGTTGCTGACGGGGCGGTGGTTTGACGCGAAAGAGGCGCACCGCTGGGGGCTGGTGAACCGGATCGTGGCGGCGGAGGCGCTGATGGAAGAAGCGCGGAAGATGGCGGATGATCTTGCCGCTGGTCCACCGCTGGTATTCGCTGCAATCAAGGAAATCGTGCGCGAGGCGGAGGACATGAAGTTTCAGGACGCGATGAACCGGATCACGCGCAGCCAGTTTGCAACCGTCGAGCGGCTTTATCGTTCGGAGGATCAGCTGGAAGGGGCGCGCGCCTTTGCGGAGAAGCGCGACCCAGTGTGGAAGGGGCGCTAGGCGCGCCCCGCTTCCCGACGCCCGTAGTAGAGGCCCACAACATGCTCGGCCTCTGCGAAGAAAAGCCAGCGCAACGCCAGCAAGCCGCCGACATGCGATAGCACGGCCAGTAGCGCCCAGATGTGGCTGAACGGTAGGCTCAGCAGGATGATCGGCAGGCCGAAGCCGAACACCAACGCGATGATGCGCAGGCGGGCGGCGTGCTTGCGGGCGACGACATAGACCATTTCACGCAGCAGGTAGTTGGTGCCTGTGTGCGGCGGCTCGAAGGCGCGGACCGTGCCGAGGTTGCCGAGGCCGGTGGCGGTTGCGATGTTGGAGCCGGATTGGATCAGGCGCTTGTCGCCGCCGATCCATGCGAGCAGTTGCAGTGTGCCTGCAATAGCCAATAGGGGCAGCGCGAAGCGTACTTGCCCTGCGAGCAGCGCGCCGCCGCCTAGTGAAAGGGTGAGGAAGAGTGCCGGCGTCGTCCAGTGCCGCCAGCGGGGGACGGTTTTCATCTGGGTGTAGATCATCGCCGTGGTGAAAACGGTGAGCATACTTAGCGCCGCGCCGATCAGACCGAGAAGGGGAATGCGCGTGCCAAAGAACACGAGGCCCGCGCCATAGGCTGCCATCAACAGGAGGGTGACAACGCTCGTCCATGCTTCGCGGCTGAGCCAGCTGGTGCGCCACTGGGTGAAGGCGCGTAAAGCCCGCTCGGGGTGGCCGAGGTGGAAGGTCGAGGCCAAAAGGCCGCCGACAGCGAGAAGATAGGCAATCGTGAAGAACACGAAGGCGATAAAGCCAGTGGAGGCGGGCATGCCGAGGCCGAGCCAGAACAACATACCGAAGCCTAACCCGGAAAAGCTTGTGAAAATGATAACGGACGGTGCGGGATGCATTAGCGGTCTCCTCCGGGCAGGGCCGAGAGCGTTTTATCGAGCCAGCCGAGCCAGCCTTTGGTGTCATCTGCGACGGGTTCGAGATAGGGGGCGAGGATGTCGATCTCTGGTTCGACGTCCTTGGGGCGCGGGGGCAGGTACTTGTTCACCGGCCGCGTGCCCTGCTCGGGCATCAGGTCAAAACCGCCCCGTTTTTCAACGAGTTGGCTGACCTCACTATTCGGATCGCCGAGATCGCCGAAGTGCCGCGCACCGGCTGGGCAGGTGCGAACGCAGGCGGGCTGGCGGTCCTCTTCGGGGAGGTTTTCGTTGTAGATACGGTCGACGCAGAGGGTGCATTTCTTCATTACGCCTTCGGTGGCGTCCAGCTCGCGGGCGCCGTAGGGACAGGCCCATGCGCAGAGGCCGCAGCCAATGCAGGCGTCCTCGTTGACCAGGACGATACCGTCTTCGCTGCGCTTGTAGCTGGCACCCGTCGGGCAGACCGTGACGCAGGGCGCATCCTCGCAGTGAAGGCAGGATTTGGGGAAGTGCACAAGCTTGGCAACCCCTTGATCCGGCTTGATTTCATAGGAGTGAACGCGGTTGAGGAACGTCCCTGACGGGTTGCTGCCATAGGCATCCTGATCGGAGAGCGGCGCGCCGTAATTTTCGGTGTTCCAGCCTTTACACGACACCACGCAGGCATGACAGCCGACGCAGGTATCAAGGTCGATCACAAGGCCGAGCTTGCGCTCGGTGCTGGCGGGAAGTTCGGTCATTTTTGGCCTCCCATCGGGTATGCACAATCCATGCACAACTGATGCACATTCCATGCATATCGCAGGTGCAGAAACTCTAACAGCGGGTTAACTGGCGGGGTGGGGCGAACGCTCATGATTTCTCCCCAACCTTCCACGCGAGATTGGCCGGACCCTGCCCAACGGGGGACTGGATCGGCGGGTAGGCGGGCTGTGCCTCGGCGGGCGCGGCGGCGCGCTCGATCTTGACCCGCAGATCGAACCACGCGGCCTGACCGGTGATTGGATCGGAGTTGGCCCAACGCAGCCCGTCGCCTTTGGGTGGCAGAAGCTCGTGGATCAGGTGGTTGAGCAGGAAGCCCTTTGTCGCCTCGGGCGCATCGTTTTGCAGCGCCCAAGCGCCCTTGCGCTTGCCGATGGCGTTCCATGTCCAGACGGTGTTGTCGTTGAGCGCCTGCATCTCCATCACCGGCACGGTGATTTCACCATGGGCGGAGGTGACGCGCGCCCAATCACCGGGGCGGAAGCCTTTTTCCTTCCAGATCTTGGTGGGGACGTAGAGCGGGTTGCGCCCGTGGATCTGGCGCAGCCATGCGTTTTGCGTGCCCCATGAGTGATACATCGCCATCGGACGCTGGGTCAGGGCGTGGACATCGTATTCCTCGGGATCGACATGGCCATCCTCGAAAGGGGGATACCAGACGGGGAGCGGGTCCATGGTGGCGATGATCCGGCCGCGCAGGTGATCGGGCGGCTGGACGCGGCCTTCGCCTTCGGCGGCGAGCTGGAAGCGGCGCATCGGCTCGACATAAAGCTGGAAAATATAGGGCTGCGGGCTGTCATAGAAGCCCATCTGCACCGCCCAATCCTGATAGGCGCGGTTGAACGGCTTATAGAAAGCGGCCTCATCCGGCACATGGGCCATCCAGAAGCCGCCGTTGTCGATATAGGCCTGAAGCTGATCGGGGTTGGCGGTGCCACGGCCATCGGACAGGCCATCCTCGCCGGTGCGCCAGCCAGCAAGCGGGCCGATGCCGGGGCGGCGGATGTGATTGGTGATGTAGTCGGCGTAGTCCTGATATTTCTGGCTGCCGTCCTCATTGACGAAACCGGGCAGGCCGAGGCGCGCGCCGAGATCGCACAGCACCGACTGGAAGCCGCGCACGTCGCGGTCCGGTTCGATCACCGGCCAGCGGATGGCATCGGCCACGGCGTCTGCCTCGCAGATCGGGCGGTCGAGGAGGGAGATACAGTCGTGCCGCTCCAGATAGGTGGTATCGGGCAGGACGAGATCGGCATAGGCGACCATTTCCGAGGAATAGGCATCGGAATAGATGATGCGCGGAATAACGTAATCACCGTTTTCGTCGGTGTCCGTCAGCATCTTCATGGTGCCGGAGGTGTTCATCGACGAGTTCCACGACATATTCGCCATGTACATGAAGAGGGTGTCGATCTTGTACGGGTCGCCTGCGTGGGCGTTGGAGATGACCATATGCATCAGCCCGTGCGAGGACATCGGGTTTTCCCATGAGAACGCTTTGTCGATGCGCTTGGGCGTACCGTTCTCGTCAATGCAGAGGTCTTCGGGGCCGTGGACGAAGCCAAGGTGCGGACCGTCGAGCGGCTGGCCGGGGGTGACTTTGCAATGCGGTTTCGGGTGGGCGGTCGCGGGCTTGGGGTAGGGCGGCTTGAACCGCATACCGCCCGGGGTTTCGACCGCGCCGAGCAGGATTTGCAGGAGGTGCAGAGAGCGGCAGGTCTGGAAGCCGTTGGAATGGGCGGAGATGCCGCGCATCGCGTGGAAGCTGACGGGGCGGCCAACCATGGTTTTGTGCGTCACGCCACGGAAATCGGTCCATTCGCGGTCGAGGACGATTTCTTCGTCAAAGGCTGTGCGGGCGATTTCGGCAGCCAGCGCGCGGATGCGCTGGGCGGAGATGCCGGTGCGCTCTGCCACGGCTTCGGGCGCGTAGTCATCGGCCAGATAGCGCTCGGCGATGTGGTGGAACACGGGGCGGTGGGTGATATCGCCGACGGTGTGGGTGGCAGACAGATCAGGCTCGACGCCCGCGCCATCCCATGCTGCGAGTTTGCCGGTGCGACGGTCGATCACTTGTGGGATGCCTTCCTCGTCGCGCAAGAGGAGGCCGTTCTGCGGGGAATTCGGGTCCTCGTTCACGAGGCACGACGCATTGGTGAAGCGGGCGAGGTAGGTGAGATCGATGCGGCCCGCCTTCAGAAGGCAATGCACAAGCGCGAGGATCAGGAGGCCATCGGTGCCGGGCGTAATGCCATACCAGTCATCCGCCACGGCGTTGTAGCCGGTGCGGATCGGGTTGACGCCAATCACCTTGTCGCCACGGCCCTTGACCTTGCCGATGCCCATTTTGATCGGGTTGGAGTCGTGGTCCTCGGCGACGCCGAAGAGGACGAAAAGCTTAGTCAAGTCCCAGTCGGGCTGGCCGAATTCCCAGAACGCGCCGCCCATGGTGTAGATGCCGGCGGCGGCCATGTTGACCGAGCAGAAGCCGCCGTGCGCGGCGTAGTTCGGCGTGCCGAAGCCCTGCGCCCAGAAGCTAGTAAAGCTTTGCGACTGGTCGCGGCCGGTGAAGAAGGCGAGCTTTTCAGGGGCGGTGTCGCGGATCGGTTTGAGCCAGTCGGTGGCGATTTGCAGCGCCTCGTCCCAGCTGATTTCCTCGAATTCGCCGGAGCCGCGCGGGCCGACGCGCTTGAGTGGTGCGCGGAGGCGGGAGGGGGCGTTGACCTGCATGATGCCTGCCGAGCCTTTGGCGCAGAGGACGCCACGGTTCACCGGATGGTCGCGGTTGCCTTCGATATAGGCGACCTTGCCATCCTTCATATGGACGTTGATGCCGCAGCGACAGGCGCACATGTAGCAGGTGGTCTTGCGCACCTCGTCGGAGACTTTGGGCGAGAGATCCAGCTTCGGAGTCGGGGCTGTCATGCGGCGTTCCTCTTTGCGAATGCGGATGGGCGGCGGCGGGTGCAGCCGGAAGGGGCGGGTGCGGTCATGCGCTTGCCTCAAGGGACTGGAGCGCGGTGACGGCGATGATTTCGGTGACGTCGCGGGCGGAACAGCCGCGCGACAGGTCGTTGGCCGGTTTGGCGAGGCCTTGCAGCACGGGGCCGATGGCGGTGTAGCCGCCAAGACGCTGGGTGATCTTATAGGCGATGTTGCCTGCATCCAGATTTGGGAAGATCATCACGTTGGCGGTGCCAGCGACATCGGAACCGGGGGCTTTGGACGCGCCAACGGCGGGGACGAACGCGGCGTCGAATTGCAGCTCGCCATCGACGGAGAGGTCTGGGTGCGCTTCGCGTAGGAGTGCGGTGGCTGTCGTGACCTTATCAACCGCCGCATGGCGGGCGGAGCCTTTGGTCGAGAAGGACAGCATCGCGATGCGCGGGGTGTCCTGCATCAAGGCGCGGAAGGATGTGGCGGAGGTGGCGGCGATGGAGGCGAGCTCCTCCGCGCTGGGATCAATTACCAGTCCACTGTCAGAATAGAGCATCGCGCGCGCGCTTTCGGGGGCGGCCGCGGGCGGATACATCAGGAAGAAGCTCGATACCAGCGCGGCATCAGGTGCTTTGCCGATCATCTGGATGGCAGCGCGCACGACATCGGAGGTGGTGGCGACGGCGCCGCCGACGGTGCCGTCGGCATGGCCTTCGCGCACCAGAAGGGCGGCGTAAACGAGCGGGTCGCGGACGGCGGCCTCGGACTGGGCCTGATCTGCGCCTTTGCGGGCGCGGAGGGCGAGGTAGGCGGCGGCGAGATCGGCGGATAGCGGGCTGTCAGCAGGGTCATGGATGGCGAGGCCATCGCCCTCAACCGCGCTATGAGGCGCGAGAGCGGCGCGGATGTCAGCACGCGGGCCGACGAGAATGATGTCGGCAAGACCGAGGTCGCGGGCTGCGAGCGCCCCTGCGACGATGCGGGGATCGCTGCCCTCACTCATAGCGATGACCGCGCGTCGGGAACGCGCGGTCTTTTGCAGGAGTTCTGTTGGCGTCAGGGTCATCAGGCGCTTCAGGCCTGAGGAACCATGTCGTCTGCCGAGATGCCAGCCACAGCGACGGGCTTTTTCATGGCGTCGCGGCGGAAGGGTTCGCCCAGTTCCTGGTTGATCATGGCTTCGATGAGCGTGGTTTTGCCATGCTTCATCTGGTCCTCGATCGCCTTGTTCAGGGCGGCGGTCAGTTCGTCCATGGTGCGGGCGACGACACCTTCGAGGCCACAGGCCTTGGCGATGCCGGCGTAGCTGACCTGCGTGTCCAGCTCGGTGCCGACGAAGTTATCGTCGAACCACAGGGTGGAGTTCCGCTTTTCCGCGCCCCACTGGTAGTTGCGGAACACGATCTGGGTGATCGGCGGCCACTCGCCACGGCCGATGGCGGTCAGTTCGTTGACCGCGATGCCGAATGCGCCGTCACCGGCGAAGCCGACGACCGGCACATCAGGGCAGCCGATCTTGGCGCCGACGATGGCAGGCAGGCCGTAGCCACAGGGGCCAAAAAGACCAGGAGCCAGATACTTGCGGCCAGCCTCAAACGACGGATAGGCGTTACCGATGGCGCAGTTGTTGCCGATGTCGGAGGAGATGATCGCCTCTTTCGGCAGGGCGCTCTGGATCGCACGCCACGCCATGCGGGGACTCATCCAATCGGGCTTGTCAGCGCGGGCGCGTTCGTTCCAAGAGGTGCCTGGATCGTCGTCCTCGTGATCCATGGAGGAGAGCTGCTGTGCCCAAGCGGATTTGGTCTGGGCGATGCGGGCTTTGCGCTCCTCGCGGCCTGCGTCACCTGCGGTGTCGGACAGCTGACCGAGGATGCCGCGTGCCACTTTAGCGGCGTCACCAACGATACCGACGGAGACCTTCTTGGTCAGGCCGATGCGGTCGGGGTTGATGTCGACCTGAATGATCTTGGCGTTTGCGGGCCAGTATTCCATGCCATAGCCCGGGAGGGTGGAGAACGGGTTCAGGCGGGTGCCGAGACAGAGAACGACATCGGCTTCCTTGATCAGTTCCATGCCCGCCTTCGATCCGTTGTAGCCCAGCGGACCAGCAAACAGCGGGTGCGAGCCGGGGAAGGCGTCGTTGTGCTGGTAGCCAACGCAGACCGGTGCGTCGAGCCGCTCGGCCAGTGCCATGGATGCGTCGATGCCGCCAGCGGATAGGACAACGCCTGCGCCGTTGAGGATGACGGGGTTCTTTGCGTCGGACAGCAGAGCTGCGGCCTGAGCGATGGAGTTTTCGCCGCCCGGGGACATTTCAAAGTTGATCGGGTCAGGGATCTCGATGTCGACGACTTGTGTCCAGAAGTCGCGCGGGATGTTCAGCTGGGCCGGACCGGAGAGGCGCTTGGCCTGGCTGATGACGCGGGTCAGAACCTCGGCCACGCGGGACGGATCACGAACCTCTTCCTGATAGGCGACCATATCTTCGAACAGCTTCATCTGCTCGACTTCCTGGAAGCCGCCCTGACCGATGGTCTTGTTGGCGGCTTGCGGGGTGACGAGCAGGAGTGGCGTGTGATTCCAGTAGGCGGTTTTGACGGCGGTCACGAAGTTGGTGATGCCGGGACCGTTTTGCGCGATCATCATCGACATTTTGCCGGTGGCGCGGGTGTAACCGTCGGCCATCATGCCGGCGGAGCCTTCATGGGCGCAATCCCAGAAGGTGATTCCGGCCTTCGGGAACAGGTCCGAGATCGGCATCATGGCCGAGCCGATAATGCCAAAAGCATGCTGGATGCCGTGGCGCTGGAGGACTTTCACAAAGGCTTCTTCGGTGGTCATTTTCATGGGCGCGACTTTCCTGAAAAATAAGGCCCGTCGAGCGGGCAGATCATGCATTAAACTACTGGCGGGCCGAGATTGGAAATAGGGCCAAATCCGCTATCCGGTTAGGTCCAGTTCGGTTTTTGAGACTTTCGCGCAGAGGGTTAGGCGCGCTGCTGGATTGCTTTGGCGATGAGGGCGACCCCGTCGCGGATGCGATTGGTGGGGATCGAGGAATAGGCGAGGCGATAGTAATTGCGCGGCGCATCGGGACCGGCGAAGAAAGGGGCGCCTGCTTCGATTAGGACGCTTTTGGCTGCGAGGGTCTGCGCAAGGGCGCCGGTATCAACGGACTCCGGCGCGCGCATCCAGACCGACGAGCCGCCGAAGCTGCCCTGACCGGCGATGGTCAGGCCGTTTTCAGCAATGGCGGATTCGAGAATAGTGCGGCGTTCGTGCAGGGCGCGGGACGTGCGGCGCACGAGCGCGTCGTAATGGCCGAGCGACAGAAAATAGCTGACCGTGCGCTGGATGTGGCCGGGCGGGTGGCGCAGGACCGAGGCGCGGAGCGAGCGAGCTTCGCGGATGAAGGGCTCTGGCCCGACGAGATAGCCAAGGCGGAGGCCGGGAAAGAGAGATTTGGAAAAGGAGCCGACATAGATCACGCGCCCGTTGCGATCCAGAGATTTCAGGGCCGGAGAGGCAGGTGTGTGGTAGGAGTTTTCGAATTCGTAGTCGTCTTCGACAATCAGGAAATCCTCGGCCTCGGCTTTTGCCAGTAGCTTGCGCCGGCGGTCAACGGGCATCGTTGCTGTTGTCGGGCACTGGTGGGAGGGGGTTGTAAAAACCACATCCGTGCCGGGAGGAACAGAGTCCGGCGACAGGCCGGATTTATCGACGGGCATTGTCTCCAGCCGACAGCGCGAGAGTTCGAGTAGGGAGCGCAGGGCGGGGTAGCCGGGGTCTTCGATTGCGGCGTGGCGGCGGGGATTGAGGAGCACCTGAGCCGTGAGCCAGAGCGCGTTTTGCGCACCTAATGTGACGAGAATCTCGTCGGGGCCTGCGAGGATTCCGCGGCGGGGGAGGGTCTGGCGGGCAATGAATTCAACGAGTTGTGGATCGTCATCTTCGAAATAGTCGGTGGTCAGTGCGGTAAAGTCGCGCCGTCCGAGCGCCTGAAGTGCGCATAGGCGCCAGTTCGCGGAGTCGAACAGGGACGGA
>JAEPMR010000035.1 GCA_017643845.1 Marivivens sp.
AGATCGTTCATCTCCGCCAACGTAACCGACAGCCCACGCCCCGCCGCATCCCGCGCGATCCCGCACCCATTGATGCCACCACCAATGACGAACAGATCGGTGACATCGGAATGGTCAGACGACATCGGTTCTACCTTTGCAATAGTATCACGCTCCCTATGTCAGCAGATCACGCGAGTCGCAATAATATTTTTTCGTTTATGTTCGTTTTGGAAATTAAACGCCCATTCGCCCATAATCTCGCGCGAAAACGAATAAATCACACGTGAAATCAAACCGCTTTCCCGAAATTCGATTGTCTTTCCCCCTGCCAGCCGCAATTCTGGCACCGCGCCCATGCTCAGAGGTTCCATGTCCCAATCCTTCCGCCACCCCGAAATCCTCGAAATAGCCCGGCGCGAGGGCAAAGTGACGGTCGAAGGCCTCGCCACGCATTTCGGCGTGACACTGCAAACCATCCGTCGCGATCTCAGCGATCTGGCCGACACCGGACGGCTCGAGCGCGTCCACGGCGGCGCGGTTCTCAGTTCCGGCACCACCAACATCGGCTACGAAGAACGCCGCGCCCTCAACAAGGAAACCAAACGCGCCATCGCCCGCGCCTGCGCGGCCCAGATTCCAAACGGTTGTTCGCTGTTCCTCAACATCGGCACTTCAACCGAAGCCGTGGCCGAGGAACTGCTGCATCATGAAAACCTGATGGTCGTCACCAATAATATGAATGTCGCGAACATCCTCGTCACCAACCCGAGCTGCAACATCATCGTCACCGGCGGCCAGCTGCGCCGCGCCGATGGCGGGCTTGTTGGCAATCTCGCCGCAGAAACCATTCGCCAGTTCAAATTCGACCTCGCCGTCATCGGCTGTTCCGCGCTGGACAAGGACGGCGACCTTCTTGATTTCGACATTCAGGAAGTCAGCGTCAGCCAGACCATCATCCGCCAGTCACGCAAGACATTCCTTGTCGCGGATCAGACGAAATTCACCCGCAGCGCCCCCGCTCGCATCGCCTCGCTCGCGGATCTGGACGCAATGATCACGGATCACCCTCTTCCGTCCGATCTGGCAGATGCCTGCGCAAACTGGGGCACGCGCGTCATCGTAGCGCTATGATCCACAGTTCGGTCCATGCTGTCACATCGCCGGTACCGGCCTGCGCGCCAGTAGACCTGCCAGCGCCATACCGGACACCGCATGCCAGATGCCCCATGTCGCGGCGACGACTGCCATACCGCCCAATCCGTTAAAGAATCCGAAAATCAGGATCAGCCCCAAGCCGGAATTCTGAATGCCGGTTTCAATCATCACCGCGCGCCGGTCAAACGCCCCCAGCCCCGCAACCCGCGCCGTGCCGTATCCTGCCGCCAGCGCTAGCCCGTTGTGCAGCACCACCAGCCCCGCGACGGCACCGGCATACTCCAGAAAATTACCCCAGTTCGCAGCCAGCGCCAGCACGACAAACGCCCAGAAAATGCCCATCGACAGCATTTGCAGCGGCCCCCGTATCCGCGCTGTCAGGTCCGGTCTCCGCGCATTCAGCAACAGTCCCAGACACAGTGGCAGAACGAGCATTCCCCCGACGGTCACCAGCACCGAAACCGGGTCAATCGCGGTCTCCCGCAAGACCGCACGTGTCGGTGCATAGAGACTTCCCCAAAAGGCGATATTCAGCGGTGTCAACAGGATCGCCCCGACGGTCGCAATCGCCGTCATCGAAACCGAAAGAGCCGCATTGCCACCGGCGCGATGAGTGATGAAGTTCGAGATATTACCGCCCGGACAGGCCGCGACCAGCATCAGCCCCAGCGCAATCGACGGCGGCGGCGCCACCGCGACGATCATCGCAAAAGTCAGCGCGGGCAACATCACGAACTGCGAAAACAGTCCCGTCAGCAGCGGCTTTGGAGCGCGCGACAATCGCCTGAAATCCTTCGGGGACAGGTCGATTGCGATCGAAAACATCACAATCGCAAGGATCGCATTCAAAAGCTGCAGGCTCGCCGGTGAGAAATTCAGTATCACCGCAT
Source organism: Marivivens sp. (assembly GCA_017643845.1). GTDB lineage: Bacteria > Pseudomonadota > Alphaproteobacteria > Rhodobacterales > Rhodobacteraceae > JAEPMR01. The sequence continues at coordinate 2,028 of JAEPMR010000035.1, forward strand.
CGATCGTGCCCACTGTTGCGTCTGTCATCCGGTTCCCCCGCTCGCCGCTCCCCTCAGGGCGTCAGCGCCAGTTTAGGACAAACCGCAGGATTTAATATCCCCGTTCTTCGCAATGCGCTCTTGGCTGGTTTTGTCTCAAATAGGTGCTAGAGTAGGGGCCGATATTCGCCTTTGCCCGTTGCCTCGTGTCCCAATCCGCCTCGCCGCACCCGATAGATGACCTGCTGCGTGCACGTCTGCGCATCACCCGCCCCGCGCGGCTGCGCCTCTTCGCCCTGCGCAATGCGCTTCTCGGAATTGACGGGATCAGCCGCGGCCTCACCGGACAGGCCTTCTTTGCCGTCCGCGAGGCAGAGGCGCTCCTGCGCGACATCGGCACATTGCAAGGCCCGCCGCTTATCGCCGCGATGCTTGCCAGAAATGGCGGGACACATATTACCTCGCACGGCCTGACGCACATTCCCTCCACAGGCCCGATCATCATCGGCGCGACCCACCCCGTCGGCATATTTGACTTCATTTCCCATGCAGCCGTGCTCCTCGACCGCCGCCCCGATCTCAAGGTCGTCGCCAATCGCGAGGCGGAGCGCTTCCTTGGACCGGAGCGGATCATCCCTGTCGATCTCGACAGCAGCGACAGGGTCCGCGCCCCCCGCGTGACCCGCACCGGCATGCAGGATCATCTCGAAAACGGCGGGGCGCTCTTGGTGTTCGGGTCCGGTCGCGTCCCCCACCTGCACGGCGGTCGCCTTGTCGAGCCGGCGTGGCGCACCGGGATTACCCGCATCTCCGGCCTGACGGATACACCGGTCGTCCCGGCTTCAGCCGATCTGCGCAATTCGCCCTACTACTATCGTATTCGGTCACTGGCCTACCGCCTCAGCGGAAAAAACGACTATGCAGCCCGCGCGGTCGCCTCCCTGCGCTATGTGGCTGAATTGCTCGACAAACTGGGCGGAAGCTACCACGTCCATTACGGCCCACCCCTCGCCGCGGGCAGTTCGCCAGCAGTGCTCAAATCGGCCGCCGAAAGCCTCGTCCCCGGTCTCTACAGCCAGTCCTAGCAATCTGATACGATTTTCCCCCTCTGGACATCGCGCTACATTCCTTGCTTTGATAGCGCCAACACCAACAGGGGGTATCCATGACACAGGTTTCTTTCCGTATCACACTCACCGCTGCCGCTGGCCTCATGGCACTGGGCCAGATCGCCGCCGCCGAGGGCCATTGCGCCGATGGCAAGACCATCACCGATGGCGTCCTGACCATCGCCACCGGCAATCCCGCCTATTACCCTTGGGTCATGGATGATGCCCCCGAATCCGGTCAGGGCTTCGAAGCCGCCGTCGCCTACGCCGTGGCCGAACAGATGGGCTTCGCCGCCGATCAGGTCGTCTGGACCCGCGCCTCCTTCGATCAGTCGATCCAGCCCGGAGCCAAGAACTTCGACTTCAATCTCCAGCAGTTCTCCATCACCGACGAACGCGAGATGGTCGTAGACTTCTCCGATCCCTACTATTCCGCTGCCATGGCCGTCCTCACCCGCCAGCCGGTGATCGAGGCAGGCGCCGAAGCCACCGTCGCCTCGCTCAAAGGTCTGATCTGGGGCGCGGACGCAAATACAACCGCCGTGCCGATGCTCGTCGGCCTGATCGACCCTGACAAAGATCCCCTCCTTTACGGCGATAACACCGATGTTGTCGAAGCCATGAAAGCGGGCCAGATCGACGCTGCTCTCTTCGACCTTCCCACCGCGCTCTACCTTTCGGCTGTTGTGCTGGATGACGGCGCGATCCTCGGCCAGTTTCCGGCGGACCGCAGCATGAACCCTGACCGCTTCGGCCTTCTGATGGAGGAAGGCACCGCACTCAAATCCTGCGTGAACGAAGCACTCGCCGCACTCAAGGCAGACGGCACGCTCGCTGCCATCGAAGAGGCATGGCTCTCCGAAACCACAGGCGTTCCGGTCATCGAATAAGGGACGCAGCATGTCTGACAGTCCACCCGCTGGCGCGGGCTCCTCAGGGGACCGCGCCGCAACCCTCACGCGCCGCCAGAGCTACGAACGCAGAGCGCGCCGCCGTGCGACCCTCGTCGCAGCCGGCTCGACGCTGGCCGTCGTTCTGGCGCTCGTGATCCTCGTGCCCCTCGCACCGGGCTGGGAAGCCGTGCGCAAGAGCTTCTTCAACGGCGCGGTTTTCCGCGAAACCTTTCCGAAACTGCTCGAAGCCTTCACCCTCGACCTCCTGATCTTTGCATGGTCCGCCCCCGCGATTGCCATTTTGGGCCTGCTCATCGCCGTCTGTCGTGACGTGCGGGCGCCCGCGCTCTATCCCCTGCGCCTTTTTGCGATCGTCTATACCGACATCTTCCGCGGAATTCCGGTGATCTTGGTGGTCTACCTGATCGGTTTCGGCATCCCCGGCCTCGGCCTCCCGCGCCCGTGGAATTCGCCGTATATCTGGGGGTCGCTCGCGCTGATCCTCACCTACTCCGCTTATGTGGCTGAAATCTTCCGCTCCGGCATCGAGTCAATCCACGCATCGCAACGCTCGGCCGCCATGTCTCTGGGCCTGTCGCAATCCGATACGATGCGCTTCGTGATCCTGCCCCAAGCCATCCGCCGCGTCGTTCCGGCAAATATGAACATGCTCATCGCCCTGCAAAAAGACGTGGCACTCCTGTCGTTTATCGGGCCGGTGGAAATCCTCCGGCAGGCGGGTGTCTACAAAAGCCTTCTGGCCAACTTTACACCCTATGTCGTTGCCGCTCTGATCTTCCTCGCCGTCACCGTCCCAGCCACCCGCTTCGCCGATCACCTCATGGCGCGGCAAGCCCGTCAGAGGAGCTGACCCATGTCCAAGCTTGTTCTGGAAAAGGTGACGAAGTCCTTCGGCGACAATACCGTTTGTCGCGGCATCGACCTCGCCGTCGCAGACGGCCAGATGGTCTGCCTTATCGGGGCATCCGGCTCCGGTAAATCCACACTCCTGCGCTGCATGAACCTTCTGGAACCAATCGACGACGGGCGCATCCTGCTCGACGGCATCGACATTTCAGAGCCCGGCCTCAATCCCCAGCCTATTCGTCAGCGGATTGGCATGGTATTTCAGAGCTTTAACCTCTTCCCCCACATGACGGCGCTGGACAACGTGCTCCTCGCCCCGCGTCGCGTCCACCGAAAGAGCCGCGACGCCCTTATGGGCGAGGTCACCGATCTGTTCCGCCGCTTCGGTCTCGCGGACCGGATGACCCATTACCCTGACCAGCTCTCCGGCGGCCAGCAACAGCGCGTGGCCATAATCCGTGCCCTCGCGATGCGGCCCGAAATCATGCTGTTTGACGAAATCACCTCTGCACTTGACCCGGAGCTCGTGGGCGAGGTGCTCGATGTTCTGCGCCAGTTGCGCGCCGAAGGCATGACAATGGTGCTCGCCACCCATGAAATGGGCTTCGCCCGCGAACTGGCGGATACGATCTGTTTTCTTCACGAGGGGCGCATCTTGGAGCAAGGCCCGCCCGATGCCATTTTCAGCGCACCGCAACACGACCGGACCAAAGCCTTCCTCCGGCGACTGACCGCCTAGCCGCCCTTCAGGCGATGCATCAGAAACACTTCCGCACCCTGCGGGATCGGAACATGGCGGCCCTGATGGATTTCCCCGTCCACGGCCACCGAAACGCCCTGATCAATCACAGGTTTCAGCGCTGGATGCGCCGCGACAAGCGCATCCAGCATTTCTCCGATGGTCTCGGCCTCCACTTCTACCGTGAGGTCATCCCCCACAAAGCGGCGCATCCCAGACCAGAGGTTGACCTCAACCACCCTTCACCGCCTTGATCGCAGCAAGCACACTGGGCGGGTTCATCGGCAGATGCCGCAGCCGCGCACCGGTCGCCGCATGGATCGCATTCGCAATGGCAGGCAGCGGCGGGGTAATCCCTGTCTCACCGACACCGCGCACACCGAACGGATGGCCGGGGTTCGGCACTTCCACGATCACCGTGTCGATCATCGGCAGGTCAGAAGCCACGGGCACGCGATAGTCGAGGAACACGCTGTTTTGCAGACGCCCGTCCTCGCCATAGACATAGCCCTCATTCAGCGCCCAGCCGATGCCCTGCGCGGCACCACCCTGATACTGACCTTCCACATAGGCCGGATGGATCGCGCGGCCCGCATCCTGCACCACCAGATAGCGCAGGATCGTGGTGCGCCCGGTTTCAGGGTCCACTTCCACGTCAACGACATGGCAGCCGAAGCTCGCGCCAACACCGCCAAGGTTGCCCTCGTGGTGGCCCGAAATCGGACCGCCGGTCGATCCCATGTTGCCCGCGATCTCGGCGATGCTCATCGGGGGGAATTTGCCCGCATTCGGTCCGGCAGGCTGCGCCGCCCCGTCGACCCACTCCACGGCCTCCGGGTCAATTCCCCATTCAACGGCAGCGCGGCGGCACATCTCCTTGATCGCGGCGTTTGCCGCCTCGACAGCCGCCTTGCCGGTGGCAAAGGTCGCGCGGCTGCCATGGGTCGGTTCATTGACGCCCAGCGCCCCGGTTTCGACGATGTTCACCCGCACGTTTTCGTACGGAATGCCCAGAGTCTCGGCGGTCATCAGCGCGATTGACGCGCGACTGCCGCCAATATCCGGCGTCCCCGCCGATACGGTCACCGTGCCGTCCTCGGACAGCGCAATGGTCACAGAGGTCTCGCCGCCGTGGTTGAACCAGAAACCGGAGGCAATCCCCCGTCCCTGATTTGGCCCCAAGGGCGCAGAGAAATTGGGATGCGCCTTGGTCGCTTCCAATGTCTCTACCAGACCGATGGACTTGAACTTCGGCCCGTAGCTGGACCGGTCGCCTTCGCGCACCGCGTTCTTCAGACGCACCTCCATAGGATCAAGACCCAGTTCGCGGCACATTTCGTCGATCAGGCTCTCGACCGCACACGCCGCCATCGGCGATCCCGGCGCGCGGTAGGCAGCGGCCTTGGGCCGGTTCGCCAGAACATCGTAACCGATATGCATGACCGCAGGCAATTTGTAGGCGGCAAAGGCGCAGTCCAGCGCCATATCCACCGGCGCACCCCAGAAGGCACCGCCCTGCATCCGAAACTCGGCCCGGCCTGCCGTCAGCGTGCCGTCCTTCTTCATCCCGATCTTGACGTCCATCGAGGCAGAAGCCGTCGGCCCCGTTGCCCGCAGAACCTCGGACCGGCTCATCACGATCTTCACCGGACGCCCGCCCGCCTTGCGGCTCAGTGCCAGCGACAGCGGCTCCATGAAAATCGTGGTCTTGCCACCAAAGCCGCCGCCAATCTCGGATGGCGTCACGCGCAGCTGCGATTTCTCCAGCCCCAGCACATCAGCGCACATCTTGCGAATGAACCAGTGTCCTTGGGTGCAGACCCACATCTCGCCTTTGCCATCCTCACCCAGCTGGCCGAGGCAGGCATGCGGCTCGATATAGCCCTGATGGGTCGCTTCGGTCCTGTAGGTGTTTTCCCGCACCAGATCGGCCTCGGCAAATCCGGCGTCCAGATCACCCCGCCCGTGCTCGAAATACCGCACAACATTCGGCGGCATACCCTCCGGCACGGTCGCATCTGCCGCGCCTTCACGGATCACCGGCGCATCGGGCTTGATCGCGTCATCCACGTCGATCACATGCGGCAGGACCTCATATTCCACCTCGATCAGCCGCGCGGCTTCCTCGGCCCGCAGCTTCGACGTGGCAGCGACGGCCGCAACGGCATGCCCGTCATAGAGCGCCTTATCACCCGCCATCGTGTTTTCCTGCAGGTCCCATTCGTCACCGGTCAGTCCGGTCGGGAAATCGGCCCGCGTGACGACAGCCTTCACGCCACTGAGCGCTTCTGCCTTCGACGTGTCGATCTTCACAATCCGCGCATGGGCGTGGGGTGAGCGCACGACCGCCCCCCACAGCATTCCGGGCGCTGAAATATCGGCTCCGTAGCGCGCGCGCCCGGTAACCTTGTCCAATCCATCCGGCCGGTCTGGGCGTGTTCCCACCAGCCGGAATTCGCGGAATTCATCCTTCGCCATCACACGGCCTCCTTGCGCATTTCTTCGGCGGCATCCATCACCGCGCGCACGATCTTGTCATATCCGGTGCACCGGCACAGGTTTCCTGCCAGCCAGTACCGCACCTCGGTCTCTGTCGGGTTTGGGTTCTTATCCAGAAGCGCCTTCGCCGCAACGAGGAACCCCGGCGTGCAAAATCCGCACTGCAGCGCCGCATGTTCGATGAACTTGCGCTGCAACGGATGCAGTTCATGCCCCTGCGCCAGCCCCTCGATCGTGCCGATCTCGCGGCCCTCGGCCTCGATCCCCAGCACGAGGCAGGAACACACGAGCGTCCCGTCGAGCGTCACCGAACACGCCCCGCAATCGCCTGTGCCGCAGCCTTCCTTGGTGCCGGTCAGGTCCAGATGGTCGCGCAGGCAATCCAGCAATGTCTCGCGCGGATCGGCGAGAAACTCGACGCTGTCGCCATTGACGGTGGTGGTCACATGGATCTTGCTCATGATCTGTCTCCTTTCGCGCGGTCATAGGCGGTCTGCGCCACACGGCGCGCCAATACACCTACGACCTCGGTGCGGAACTCCGAGGTTCCGCGCTTGTCTGTAATCGGGTTCGCCGCCGCGCTGACGGCCGCGGCCAGTGCATCTGCGGTCGCCGCATCGAGCGTGCTGCCCACCAGCAGCTCGGCCGCCTCCGGCACCAGCCGGATCGTCGGCGCGACCGCACCGATTGCCACCCGTGCCTCAGTGATCGTATCGCCCTCGACCCGCAAGTTGATGGCGCAGCCGGCCACGGCAATGTCCATCTCCGTGCGAGGAATGAACCGCTGATAGGCGTCGCCGCCCCCCGCACCCCGCGCAGGCAGTCGCACAGCGGCAATCAGCTCTCCCTTGGCGAGCGTGGTCTTGCCCGGCCCTGCGGGGATTTCCTCTATCGGAATTTCGCGCATGCCGTCCGGCCCCACGATCTTGGCGACCGCACCGGCAGCCACCAATCCCGGCACACCGTCCGCCGCAGGCGATCCGTTGCACAGGTTGCCAGTCAGCGTCGCCCGCCCCTGCACCTGTGTCGAGCCGACAAGCTCCATCCCTTCCACAACACCGGGCCAATCGGCACAAAGCGCCTCATGCGCACCCAGACGCGCACCAGCCACGGCGACGCCGATCTCCCAGCCGCCATCATCCAGTCGCGTGATGTCCTGAACACCGTCGATATGCTTGAGATCAATCAGATCGTCAGGCGTCACAAGCCCCGCCCGCAATTGCACTAGCACATCCGTTCCACCGGCCAGAAACCGGGTCACACCATCCGCCTTGGCCGCGATGGACGCAGCCTCCTCGAAGGTTTTCGCAGCATGATACCGCATCGGCTCTCCTATCCCATAAAACACAGAGACCGGTCATACCGGCCCCCTTTCCTCTCCCAGGGGCGCACAGCGTACCCCCTTCTGTTAGCGCCACTAAATCCCGTCACAGAACGGGCCGCAACCGCTTCCTGCGACTTCCGGCAAGATTCTTCCGCCTTTTCCCGCTAAAGCGTCAAGCCTGCGACGCGCCCCTCAAAGATCGCCGCTGCTGCCATACGCGGCGCATTGGCATCCCCGACCAATATCGGCGCACATCCCGCCGCCCGTAACTGATCTGCCAGCTCAGGATCGGCGCGATTGCCGGTTGCCAGCACCAGCGAATCCGCACCGATCTCCTCGATCGCACCTGTCAGAAGCGACTGGCAATGCGCAGCGTTGCCGGTCCATTCCACGATCGCCGCCTCCGTCACAAAACGCACGCCCAGCTCCGCCAGTTTCCGCCGCGCAGGGAAATCCGATGCCGCCCGAACCAGCTCCTTGGCGATCATCGCATCCGGCGTCACGATTGTGACCGCGTGTCCCGCTTCGGCCAGATGCCACGCCGTGCCGATCCCGCGCCAATGCCCGCCTTCGTCCAGTACAATCACCCTGTCACCCAGCCGCGCCGCGCGACCCATCACCTCTTCAGTGGACCAGACACCCCCACGCGCAATCCCCGGCATCTCATCGACATGCGGCAGCGCTTTCTGGAAGCCTGTTCCCGCGGGTAGTGATCCCGTCGCCAGAACCACACGATCCGCCGTCATGTCCCGGATGTCGTCGGCATCAAGATAGGCATTCGTCCGCACATCCACACCCAGCTTCTCCAGCTGGCGTTCGTACCAGTCGATCAAATCGGTAATCTGGGCCCGCCGCGGCTGTAGTCCGGCAAGCCGGAACTGCCCGCCCACCTGCGGCGCCGCCTCGGCCAACGTCACGCGATGCCCCCGCTCCGCCGCAACCCGCGCTGCCTCCAGCCCCGCCGGACCACCCCCGACGACCAGCACACCCAGCGGGGTCTGGGCAGGGGTGAAGCGGTCTCCCCCCCACAAATACTCATGGCCGGCAGATGGATTGATCAGACAGGAGATGTAGTAATCCCGCCCCCGTCTACCCCAGCACTGCTGGTTGCAGGACAGGCAGCCGCGAATATCCTCGGCACTGTCCGCACCTGCCTTAGATACCAGATGCGGATCGGCGATCTGCCCCCGCACGATAGACACCAGATCCGCCTGACCGGAGCCCAGAACAGTATTCGCGTTCTCCGGTGTCCGGATGTTCGCCTCCGCGATCACCCGTGCAGCCACACCTGCCTGCTTGAGCCGCTCGGCCAGATCAGCGCCCAGATTTTCGGGATATTGGAAACTCGGCAGAAGTTTGTAGAAATCGAAATAACTCCCCGATCCGACCGTCACATAATCCATCAAACCGTCTGCATCATGGCGCACGACGATCTCCACCATCTCGTCGCGGCTCAGACAGGCCGGCACGTCCGAGCCGTCATTGATCGACAGCCCGATAATGAAATCCTCGCCACATGCCGCACGGATCCGCGCCATGATCTCCCGCGAAAGCCGCGTGCGGTTTTCCAGACTACCGCCCCACCGATCCTCCCGCTGGTTGGAAAACGGAGCCCAGAACTGGTCGAGCAGGCAATGATACGCCGCCCAGACCTCGACCCCGTCAAAACCGGCCTTCTGACAGCGCACGGCCGCATCGACAAAGCCACAGATCGTCTCCTCAATCTCGGCTTCGGTGATCGCGTGACTGCCATCGTTGTCGTGATAGCTCGGCCCCCCCGAAGGCGACCAGTTCGCATGCCAGCTGTTGTCCCAATCCCCATGCGCACCTACGTGATAGAGCTGTTGGATCATCACAGCCCCATGCGGTTTGCACGCCTCGGTGATCTTGCGGAAATGCGGGATCACATCGTCCGTGCCCTGCCTGAAATTGCCCCGCGTCAGCACCGCCGCCGGATGCACCGGCATAGGTTCCACCACGATCATCGCCGCGCCGCCCAGCGCGCGCTCCTCGTAATAGGCCACATGCTGCGGCCCCGGCAGCCCATCGCGCGCCATATTCGTCGTATGCGCGCCAAAAACGATACGGTTCTTCAGGGTCCGGTTCCGCATTTCGAGCGGTGTGAACACATGCTTGAACGCCATTTCCCTCTACCTCACGCCCCAAGTATCGGACAGCCTGTAGCCCTCGGGCCACGGATCGCTCGGGTCGAGCATGTGCTGATGCACGCCCGTGATCCACCCGCGTCCGGCGATCTCCGGCACGATGGCCGCACGGCCACCCACCGTCGTTTCACCGACGATCCGCCCGTCAAATCGCGAGCCGATCAGCGACCGTGCCAGCAGCCGCTCGCCGACCGCCATCTCACCGCGCGCATGCAGAACCGCCATCCGCGCCGAAAGCGCCGTTCCCGTGGGCGAGCGGTCAATCTTGCCCGGCTTGATCGCCACCGCCGAACAGGTCTCCCGCCCCTCTTGCCCCTCGGTCACGGCGCCTGCGAACAAACAGAAAGATATATGTGCCCAATCCGCATTTTCGGGATGGTGAAAGCCCAGCTGCTCGGTCGCCGCATCGCTGATCCGCACGCCCAGCCCCGCCAGATCACGCGCCTCGTCCTCGCGCATTGCAAACCCCAGCGCAGCGGCATCGACGATCACAAAGCTGTCCCCGCCATAGGCCGTATCCACGCTGAGGCTCCCCAGCCCCTCCACCTCCAGCACCGCATCGAGTCGTGCCGCGACAGACGGCACATTCTGCACATGGATACGTTCCGCCTTGCCGTTTCGGCAGTCGGCCCGCACCTGCACCAGCCCCCCGGGAGCCTCCAGCGTCAGTCGCGTTTCAGGTTCCGTCATCGGCAGGATGCCACTGTCCAGCAACACCGTCGCCACACAGATCGAGTTCGAGCCGGACATCGGCGGCGTGTCCTCCGGCTCCATGATGATAAAGGCCGCATCCGCGCTCGGGTCTTTCGGGGGCACCAGCAGGTTCACATGGCGAAACACCCCGCCGCGCGGTTCGTTCAGCACGAAATTACGCAGCACCCCGTCACGGGCGATCCAGCGGCTCTGTTCCCACAGCGTGTCTCCCGGCGGCGGCGCGACACCGCCGACGATCACATCGCCCACCTCGCCCTCGGCATGGGCGGAAATCACATGGAGCGTCTTGACCGAGCGCATCCTACAAATCCTTCACCAGTCTGAGCGCATCGTAAATCGCCGCATGCGTGTTGCGGGCGCTCACCGCATCACCGATCCGAAACAGCTGGAAAGCCCCCTTTTCGTTGCGCCTCACCTCCTGCGCACGCCCCGCAATCAGCGCATCATAGTCCACCTCTCCGAGGTTCGATGAAAAAGGCTTCAGCGCGAAGTACAGATCATCCAGTGGCCGCGTTCCATAGTTCACGACCACCTGATCATAGCTCTTCTCCTGCCGCAGGTCGCTGTAATCCGTGCCGATCACCGCCGTCAGCCGGTTTCCCTCGGCGCGCACATCCAACAGCCGCCGCGTCACGGTAAATGTCACATCCTTGTCCTGAAGAGCCCGCATATAGGGTGTCAGATTCATCCCCATAATATCCGGCGCAAACGTCCGGTCCGGCGTCATCACCTCCACACTGGCACTGGCATTTGCCGCCACTTCCGCCGCCATGAGCCCCGGATGATCGCCGCTCTCGTCATAGACCAGCACCGATTGCGCAGGCTTCACGTCGCCACTGATCATGTCCCATGCGCTCACCACCCGCGCCAGTTCCTGACCGGTTTCAAAGAGCACGGTGTTGGGCAAGCCGCCTGTCGCGACAATCACCACGTCCGGCGCGAGCGCCGTGACATCCTCGACCTCGGCCCATGTGTTAAAGTGAAATGCCACATCCCGCGCGGCACATTGCGCCATACGCCAGTCGATAATCGAAATCATCTCCCGCCTGCGTGGGTTTTGCGCGGTCAGCCGCACCTGTCCCCCCGGATCGGGCTGAGCCTCGAACACCGTCACGTCATGCCCCCGCTCCGCCGCGACCCTTGCCGCTTCCAGCCCTCCGGGACCGGCCCCGATAATCACCACCTTCCTGCGATCTTCCGAAGGCGCGATGACATGCGGCATGGTCAGCTCACGCCCCGTGGCCGCGTTGTGAATGCAAAGCGCCTCGCCCGCGCCGTATATCCGGTCAAGGCAGAACGTCGCCCCTACACAGGGACGAATGTCATCCTCCCGCCCCTCGATGATCTTGCGCACGATATGCGGGTCCGCCATGTGCGCCCGCGTCATGCCCACCATATCCAGCTGCCCCGACGCCACAGCATGTCGCGCCGTCGCCACGTCCGGTATACGCGAGGCATGAAACACCGGCATACCCGTCTCCGCCCGCACAGCACCTGCCAGCCCCAGATGCGGCGCGCTCGCCATACCCTGAACAGGGATCATATCCGTCATCGCCGGATCGGTATGAATGCGCCCACCATTGATATTGAACACATCCACCAGCCCGCTTTTCTGCACCAGTCGCGCCAGCGCCAGCCCCTCGTCGAATGTGATGCCGCCTGCATCCTTCTCATCAACACCCATCCGCAGACTCAGGATGAAATCCTCCCCGACCCGCGCCCGCACAGCGCCCAGCACATCCAGCGTCAGCTGCGCACGGCTTTCCAGACTGCCGCCCCCGTATGGCCCGTCCAGATCATTTGACAGCGGCGACATGAACTGGTCCAGCAGATGCCCGTGGGCGATAATCTCCACCCCGTCCATACCGCCCGCCTTCATCCGCTCGGCTGCATCCGCGAAATTCCCGATGATCCGCGCGATGTCCCACTCCTCCGCCATCTTGGGAAATGACCGGTGCGCAGGCTCTCTGTGCCACGAGGAGGAAACAGACGGCAGCCAATCCCCCTTCGACCAGCCTGTGCGCCGCCCCAGATGCGTCAGCTGGATCATCACGGCTGCACCATGCTCGTGGCAGGCGTCAGTCAGCCTACGGACCCACGGCACCACCTCGTCCTTATAGGCGAGGATATTGTTGAAAACCGGCGGACTGTCTTTCGACACCGCCGCCGATCCTGCGGTCAGTGTCAGCGCGATCCCTGCTTTTGCACGTTCGGCATGATAGGCAGCGTAACGCTCCTTCGGCATCCCTTCTTCGGGGTAAGCCGGCTCATGCGCTGTCGTCATGATCCGGTTCCGCAGGGTCAGATGCTTCAGCTGATAGGGCTGCAACAACGGATCGTTCGACATCGAAAACTCCCATGTTTTCCGGCACGATTCCGCAAATATACATACCTGTCAAGTTTTCGGTCACCACTGTATATTTTATTGAGTTCCCCCCTCCAAACCGCTACGCTTTCGCCATGAAAGACACCGACCTCGACCACATCAGCACCAAAACCCGCGGCTGGCGCGGGTCACGTGCCATCTGGCTCGCCGCCGCGCGTGAGGCGTTTGTGTCCTCCGGCCTCGATGCCGTCAGAATTCAGCCGCTTGCCAGTCGGCTGAACCTGTCGCGTACCAGTTTCTACTGGTTCTTCACGGACCGCAGCGCGTTGCTCGACGCCCTCCTGGAAGACTGGGAAACATCAAACACCGGCAGCCTGATCTCAGCGACCGAGGCCTACGCAGAAACAGTGACCGAAGCGATGCTCAACGTCATCGGCGTCTTTTTGGATGACGGCCCGTTCGAATCCCGCCTCGATCTGGCGATGCGCGGGTGGGCGCATCAGGATTCCAAAGTGGCAGATCGCGTCGCGCACGCGGATGAGGTCCGCCTGGCCGCGATACGGGCGTTGTTCATCCGCTTCGACTATCCGCCGAGCGAAGCAGACGTTCGCGCCCGCACCGTCTACCTCACGCAGATCGGCTATATCTCACTTCAGGTCTCCGAAGATCTCGTCACGCGGATGACCCGCATCCCGGACTACGTCAAAACCTACACCGGCCACCGCCCGACCGAGCCGGAACTGGCCCGCTTCCGCGCCCGTCACAATATCCCCGATCAGGCCTGACACACCATCCAGCCACGCACCACTCCCTATCGAAATGCCCGCGGGACTTTCCCCAGCCGGATCAGCCACGGCAGCGGGCCGGAGCAGAGCTCGATCAGCTCCAGTATCGTCGGGAACAGACCGCCACGATAGAATGCGAGCGTCGAAAGCTCCGCCTCGTCAATACCGTAGCGACCTGCGAAATGCGCAATCAACGCGTCCGAATCCGTCATGAAAACATCCGGCTCCACTTCCACCACCGGAAAGCGCACGACCGCCCCCGACCGCGCGGCGAGATCCTCCTTGGCCGCCTTGAACCCACCGGAAAACGGGTCCATCGCCACAAATTCGAACCGCTCCGCCAAACCTGCCTCGGTCACAAACAAACGGAATTTGAAGGAATAGGGACAGGTTGTTTTCACATAGGCCTTGGGTTTGAATTCAGCCATACGTCCCTCCCGCGTCAGCTTCTCCGCGCAATCGTGTTGGCAAGAATGGCGAGCAAAAGCCCCAGCGTGAAATACCCCACGATCACCTCGCTGATCACCAGCATCTCGCCCAGCAAACTGTTGGCCGTCACATCGCCGTAGCCCAAAGTCGTGTAGGTCACGACCGAGTAATAAAACGGCGTAAACCACGTCTGCGCAGAGTTGGAATAATCCATAACCCCCCAGCCGAATGTCATATCGGCAAGGTAGATCAGCCCGTAGATCATCGCCAGAACGGTCGCATAGGCCGATACTTTCATCAGGCTGCGCCCGTGATCAATCAACCCCCATGCCTTGAACAGCAAGAGGTCGAACCGGCGCACAAAGCCCTGCGGTTTGTCGAGGATCGACTGGTGCAACGTGTCGATATAGTCCTGATCCTTGGCGTCGCGCACGAACAGCGCCGAACCATAGCATTGGTCCACCCCGCGCACGCCCAGAAAATTATCCACCATCTGCCGGAACGTTCCATAGCGCACATGGGTGACATTCGCCTCTGCAAGCTGCGTGAAATGGAATTTCACGCCCGTCACATCCGCCCCCGAGAGATTGGCCCCCGTCAGGTCGGCATGCGAAAGGTTCGCCCCGCGCAGGTCCGCACCCGCCAGATTTGCCCCCCGCAGATTGGCCCCGCGGAAATCACAGTCGCGGCACTGGCATTCAGACAGGTCTGCCCCCTCTAGATCGGATTCCTGCAAGATTGCGCCCTCTAAATCGGCCTTATAGCAGGCCGCATGTCGCATATCTGCATGTGCCAATTCCGCCCCGCGCAGGATTGATTTCTTTAGATTGGCCCGTTCCAGCTTCGCGCGAAAGAAATCGCAATGCGACAGGTCCAGCCGCGACAGGTCACGATGATTCAGATCGGCTTCCGAAAGATTGCTCCGATGCAGCAGCTCCGGCGACTGCTCCAGTCGCGCCGCCACTGACTGCCACGCAGCACCCCCGTCCAGCAGGGCGAGCCGCACATCTTCCGCAAATCCTGTGGCACCATCTTCCAATCGGATCTCCGCTACGCTTCGAGCCAATGGGTGATCTTGTCCAGCAACCGCGCCAGTTCCACAGGCTTGGTGTCATAGTCGTCGCAGCCGACCTCCAGCGCCTTTTCCCGATCTCCGGCCATCGCATGGGCGGTCAACGCAATAATCGGGATGTGTTTGGTCGCCTGATTGCCCTTCAGCGCCTTCGCCGCATCCCACCCGTCCAGCACCGGCAGGCTCATATCCAGCAGGATCAGGTCCGGCCCGCTCGCCGCCATATCCACGCCCTGCTGCCCGTCGATGGCAATATCCACATCATAGCCGCGTTTCTTTAGACGACGGGATAGCATGTCCCTGTTCATCTCATTGTCTTCTACGAGCAATATCCTCGCCATTTGTCCGTTCTCCCATTGCTCCCAGCTTACGCCCACACCGCATGTTCTGGCAAACGCCTTGATTGCGCGCCCTACGCCGCCAACACTTTCTGCACGAGCTTGCGCAGATGCATCTCCACCATCTTCTCGAATTGCTCCGCCTGATCGAATGTGTGAAACGCCGCGACATAGCTGCCATCCTCACCGATCAGCACCTTTTCACGATAGGCATCGAGCCGCTCGATCTCGCGCAGCCGCGCAAGCACGTCCTCCCTGTCGGCAAGTGACACTTCCGGCGCACCGCCTTTGATATAAAGAAGCATCTCCGGCTTGCCGTTTGCACGGTGTCCCGCAAGCGCATCTTCAAACTCGAACGCCGTCCCGGATTCATACACGCTTCCATCTTCCCGCCGGATCGAATCCGGCAGTGGCGATCCGATACGCGACCACAAAATCCCCAGATAAATCTCGGTTTCACGCGGCGGATGGATCTGCGCCTGAAATGTGTCAGACGCCAAAAGCGGTTCCTCTTCCCACATGATCGGCAGGATCATCGCACGGCCCGAAAACTCCTCGTTCAGCCGCCCCAACACCATCTTTACGATCTGCCGCTCGGGGATCACATCGCCCGGCGACGAGATAAACACCTTGATCTGTCGCGCCGCATTCCGCCGCAGCCGTATCTTCTCCAGTGCCGAATTGATCCGCGCGATCAGCAACACCGGATTGAACGGCTTCGCCACGTAATCCTCCGCCCCTGACAGAATACAGCGCACCATCAGATCCGCCTCGTCGGTGGCAGACAGCATGATCACCGGCGTCGCGCGGATGCGACTGTTGGCCTTGATCGCCTGCAGTGTCTCCAGCCCGCTCATGCCCTCCATCATGTAATCAAGGAGAACCAGATCAAACCGGTGCTCGGCCATCACCTCCAGCGCGGCTTCACCCGAGGCAACCGCCCGTGAGGTATAGCCCCCACGCGCCAGCCTCCTGACGAGCAGTTCACGATTCACCGCATTATCGTCCACCACGAGGATTTCGCCGCCGATCCCCGCAATTGTTGCCGCAGCCGCCGCAGGTGCCTTCTCCGACACATCCGCCGGTGCCTCGGCCACATCCGCGCCCGCCAGAAGCCGCACCATATCTTCGATCAGCCGCACCACATTGCGCTCACCCTCGGCAATCCGGTCGAGATCGGCCGCCACGGCGCTCTCTCCCCGCTCAACAGCCTCCTCCCGCAGGATCTCCGCATAGCCGCCAATATGGTTCAGATGCAGCCGGAGCGAAAACTGCACATCGTCGAAATCAATCTCGTCGGCGCTTTTCCGGTTCGCCCCCAAATGCTGGTCGATCAGCGCCAGCATCTTCTGCCCCGCGCTCATAATCGCCGCCAAATCGTGCCCGTAGACCTGTCGTCCCGCCTCGTCCAGATCTTCGTCGATCAGTTCCGCATAGCCGATGATGTGGCCGATTGGCGTTCTCAGTTCGTGCCGCAGCTCCGAAAGGCGCTCGTCAAAACTATGTGCGCCACCCGTCGCCATCTCAGCCCGCAGCCGGTGGTTCGTGTTCGCGGTGGTATCGGTGCACGCTCCACAAATATATTTCAATCAACGCCTTATCCGCCAGATCACGGATGATCTTGCGCCCCTCCGCCAGTCCCGGCGCCTGCTGGATTTCACGCTCCGCGGCTGAAAATGTCCGCTTCTGATTGGAATATTGCCACAGCAGTTCGCGGGTCGCCATTTTGCCCTGATACAGCTCCCAAACCGCCGCCCAGAGCGGCAGCAGCCCCATGAAGAACACCAGCCATGTCTTTCCGTCGAAACCCATCGTATCGAAATACAAAAGCTTCTTCTTGAAAAAGATAAGCGCAAACGCCCCGATCACAGAGCCAATCAGCAGCGCCGATTTGATCGCTTCCAGCCGGTGGTGCTGCCCGTGCAGCGCATGCAGCCGCCGCTCGAAATAGCTGCGCTGGTCGGTGATCCAGCGCTCCCGCACCAGCCCGATTGCCGACCCTTCCGCACAATGCCCGAAATAAACGAGCGGCTCCGCGCAGCGCACCGCCTCTTGCAGCCATTCAAACCGTGCAAACCTGTCCACTGACATCAGCCCCAGCATCCGCCGCAGCGCATAGCCCTCCCCCGCACCTGACATCACGAGGAAGAACTGAACGCGGTATGTCTCCGCCAGCGCGCGGATCGCCAGATGCTTTGCATGCAAATGCTGCCGCGCCGAATAGCGAAACCCTGCGAACCCGGCCAGAAAAAGACCGATATAGAGATAGAGAAATCCCTTCTCCGCCAATAACTTCGCGTAGATCAGAAAGGTCAGCCCCATCCCCGCCGCCAAGAGCCCGAACAATGCGAACATCCGGTCGGACCGGCTTTGATAGGCCCGCGCCAGCTGATCTGCTCGGATGAATTCCGCATCCAGCGCCAGCAGGTCCGCCGTCTGCGCCGCATCCCCCGGCTGCGACAGCCCGTAGGCGGGCAGCTCCGCGCCCGTATCCCCCATCCGCTCACGGGCGTAGCCGTCAAACCCCCGCCACCGCTCCACAAACGGTTCCGGCACGATCGGGTCGCGCCAGTAACAGTCGTAATTGCTGTTCGACACCAGAAAGCACGGCACTCCATCCACATCCGCATCGGGGTTCTGCGTCCGTGCCGCGGGTAGCCAGACGATCAGATTGCCGCACCCCTCGCGGGCGCTCTCATCATGCGCCACCTCGCTTGGCACCTGCCCCCGTCCGTCAGCCAGATAGCGCTGCACCACATCCGAGGTGCCGCCCGCAAGCCCGGCATCCACGCCGTCCCAGATCGCGATGAGCACATTCGACCGCCGCGTCAGGTAATCGGCCAGTAGCTTGTATTGCCCGTCCCGCACCTGCGCATCACCCGCAGGCGCACCGGCCATCGGAATTTCTAGCACCCGCACACCTTCATGCGCCAGCAGGCTACGAAAACGCTCCAGCGCCGCCGCTTCGAAATCCGCCTCATATTCGGCTTGCGGCATCGGCAGCACCGCCGTCACCGCAATCCCCATCTCCAGCGCAACCTCCGCCGCCAGCATATCGGCACCGTCGGCCATACCGCAGGCGAGGCGCACCGGCGCATCGTTCAAATATCCTGAAATTTCATCCAGCGCCGCCCTCAGGTCACGCCGCAGCCCAGCGTCATCCGCAGGGCGAATATCGCGGTGCCCCGTGACACCGATCACAAATTCAGGCGCGATACTGGCCGTGCCAGTCAGCGCCTGCGCATCCCCGTTCATAGCTCCGGCTCCCTCGTTGACGCCCGGAAAATCCCCATACGTCTGACGCGCATTTTTCGCCCCATCAGGGCGCGAGGATGGATCAGCTTAGCCCCAAGCTTCGCGCGAAAGCAACTCTCTCAACTCTCCCGGCAGATGCACCCCACGCACAGCCTCCACGCGAAAAACGTTGTTTTTTTGCGCCTTTCTGGGTCATCATGGGCCATCTGGGGAGATAAAAACATGACTGACGAGCCGAAGATCCGCATCGGCGATCGTGAGGAGCTTCTGTATATGCTGGCAGAAGCAGCCGCGATCGAGCACAACGTAATGTGCTGCTATCTCTACGGAATCTGGAGCCTCAAACGCGGAGAGCAAGACGGCCTCACCCCCGAACAGGCCAAGGTCGTCGCGGGCTGGAAACGGCACATGACCCTCGTCGCCATCGAAGAGATGACCCACCTCGCGCTTGTCGGCAACCTCACCGTCGCCATTGGTGGGGCGCCACATTTCTCGCGCCCGAATTTCCCGATCCCCGCAGGCTACCACCCCGCTGCGGTCGACCTCGAGCTGATGGGCTTCAGCCATGCGTTGGTCGATCATGCGATCTTCCTTGAACGCCCCGAAGGTATCCAGATCGACGACGCGCCGGAATTCGTCCACCCGGCCGAATACCATCGCGCCATGCCGAAAAATACGATCACACCGGCTGCACAGGACTACGACACCATCGGCCATCTCTATCGCGGCATCTATCACGGCTTCGACGTGCTCGCCCGTCGCTACGGCGAGGCAAACCTCTTCGCCGGCGCCGTCGAGGATCAGATCGGCCCCGCCGATGCGCCGCTCCCCGGCCTCTGCACCGTGTCCGATCTCACCAGCGCCCATGCCGCTATCGAAACCATCGTCGAACAGGGCGAAGGCGCCGCCGAACATACCGAGGAGTCCCACTACCAGAAATTCCTCGAAGTTCGCGCCGCTCTCGACGAGATGCTCGCCACCGACCCCGATTTCGCCCCCGCCCATCCCGTCGCGCGCAATCCGGTGTCCCGCGAACCGATGAACGGCAACAACCGCGTCTGGATCACCGATCCTGAGGCCGTTCAGGTGCTCGACATCGCCAACGCGCTCTACAACATGATGCTGCGCCTTCTGGTGCAGAGCTATGGCCGCGATCCGGGAGAGGAAGGCGAACACAAGCGCCTCTTCGTCACCCTCTCGCGCGAAATGATGTCGGTCCTCACACCCGTCGGCGAATATCTCTGCACCCTTCCCGCTGGCCCCGAAAACCCGGGCGTCAACGCAGGCGTCACCTTCACCATGGTCCGCGATCTGGGTCGCCTTCCGCCCGGTCGTGGCGAGATGCGAATGCTCAATGAACGGATGAACGAAATCGCCGATCACGCCGAGCGCGTCTTCGGCCCCGATCACGAACTGGCTTCGATCCCTGCCGCCGTGCGCGACATGGCGAACCGGATTGTCGTCCCCGGTGCGCCCGCGACTGAACCCAAACACAAAGCAGACGATGACCGCCCAAGCCCCGTCGCTGCAGCCTCGATCGACGATGATGATATCGTCGGCCACGGTGAGAGCGACGATATGATCCTGCAATTCGATACCCGCCGCTGCGTTCACGCCCGCCAATGCGTGCTTGGCGCACCGGAGGTTTTCCTCTCGGGCGTCACCGGCCAATGGCTCTGGCCCGACAGGATGGATAGCGACACACTTCGCGGTGTCTGTCACAACTGCCCGTCAGGCGCTGTCAGCTACCAGCCGAAAGGCGACACGCCGCCCGAACCCGCACCAGAGGTCAACACCGTCAACCTGCGCGAAAACGGTCCCTATGCCTTCCGTGCCCCTCTCGAAATCGACGGCGTCAGCGAAGGATTCCGCGCCACTCTCTGCCGCTGTGGCGCGTCCAAGAACAAGCCCTTCTGTGACGGCTCCCATGTCGAGATCGGTTTCCGCGCGTCCGGCGAGCCGGACACCCGCCCCTCAGAGCCGCTCGCGGTCCGCAACGGCCCACTGACCATCACGCCGCTGACCAATGGCCCGCTACAGGTCTCCGGAAATCTCGAAATCTGCGCCGGAACAGGCCGTAATATCGACCGCGTCACCACCGCCCGCCTCTGCCGCTGTGGCGGCTCCAAAACGAAACCGTTCTGCGACAACACACACCTGAAAATAGGGTTCAAATCGGACTGATCCCACCCGCGAGGAGATAGCTCTGTGGCCAAGAAATCAGCACCTCAAAAGGTTGCCGCATCTGAACTCTCCCTTGCGATCCTCGAAGAATGCCCGTTTCCGGTTCTGCGACTGACCGCAGATGGCAAGGTGATCTACGCCAACAGTGCGGCCAAATCCGCCAAAGGTCTGCTCGTCCGGCGCAAAGCCTACGCCACAAGCGCGCTGGCCGCACTCTCCAGTCGCGCCTTGAGCAAAACCACCAGCGAACGGCTCGATCTGACGGTCGAGGACCGCATCTTCGACTTCCAGATCAATCCCGAACCGGAAGGCGGCTACGTCAACGTCTATGGCCGCGACGTGACCCAAATCCGCGCCGCCACCGAGCAGATGGCCGACTACGCCAAATTTCCTGAAGAAAACCCCAATCCAGTGCTCAGGGCTGATCCCGACGGCACTGTCCTGGTCGCCAATGACGCCGCACGCGCCCTACCCGGCCTGATCGAAAAAGGCCCGCCAGAGCGCCTTAACTTTCAGGCCTCCGAAGCCGCCGCCCGCGCGGGAAACAGCGGCGAAAATCAGACCGTCGAATTCGATCTCGACGACGGTCGCGCCTATGTCCTCAGCATCACCGTGATCGCGGACAAGGGCTATCTAAACATCTATGGCCGCGAAATCACCGACGAACGCACAGCCAAACAGGCGCTCCTCGAAGCCAATAACCGCCTCGAACAGCGCGTGGCAGACCGCACCGCCTCCGTCCGCCTGTTGCAGAATATCGTCCTCGCCGCCAACACAGCGATCAATTTCGAAGCCGCTCTGCAAACCGCGCTGCACGAGGTGTGCATGTTCGCAGGCTGGGCGGTGGGCCACGCCTATGTCGTGCGCAACTCCGATCTGGGGAAAACGCTTGTTCCCTCCGGCATTTGGCACATCGAGAGTGACGAAATCGACGGTCTCCGCAAAGCGACCGAAAGCCAGCGCTTCGGCGCGGCGGACGGACTTCCCGGTCGGGTTCTGCAAAGCGGTCAACCCAGTTGGATCGAAGACCTCGCCTCTGAATCCATCCTCCGCCGCTCCGATTTCGCCCGCGATGCCGGACTGCGGTCGGCAATGGCCTTCCCGATCCATCTTGGAGAGGAAGTCGTCGGCGTACTCGAATTCTTCGCCCCCGACCCCCGCGCATCCGATGTCGAGGTGATCAAGACCCTCGGTCACGTCGGCACGCTCCTCGGTTCGGTTGCCCAGCGCAAACAGGCCGAAGCCGCACTCGCCGCGAGCGAGAAAGAGGCCGCAGACGCCCATGGCCGCCTGATGGACGCGCTGGAGGCCATGGATCAGGCCATCTGCCTATTTGACAGCGATGACCGGATCGTCCTGTTCAACAAACGGTATTCGGACATCTACGCATCCTGGGCAGCCGGCGGCCTGCGCCCGCAGGTCGGCGACCCGTTCGAGGTCGGCCTCCGGCGCTCGGCCCCCACCATGCACAGCGACCTTTCCCCTGAAGAACAGGAGAAATGGATCCAGAACGTCCTCCGACACCGCGCCGCAAACAAGGTCCGCTCCTCAACAGACCGCATGCCTGATGGCCGCTGGTTCCGCTCCGATGGGTATGACACATCCGACGGCGGCACGGTCTCCGTCTTCACCGATATCACCCTCTCCAAACAGCACGAGGACGAACTGGCCCGGCTCGCGAAGGAAACCGAGCTGGCCCACACCCGCCTGATGGACGCGATCGAGGCGATGGGTCAGGGCTTCGTCCTCTACGACGCCGATGATGTCGTCGTTCTTCACAACGAGCGCGTGAAAGATATGTTTGAATCCGCGTTCAACTCCAAAGATGCCTTCAAGGTCGGCGTGAAATTCGAAGACATAGCCCGCCAGTCACGAAACAGCACACGCAACCTCAAAACCGATGCCGAACGCGAGGCCTGGGTGCAAAGCGTGGTCGAAGCACGCCGGAAAAACCCCGTGCGCAATTCGGTTGACCAGATGCCCGATGGCCGCTGGCTCCGCTCCGAGGGTTTCCCCACGCAGGAAGGCGGGATCGTATCCGTATTCACCGACATCACCGAGGCAAAACACCATGAGCAGGAGCTGGACAAGCTCGTTTCCGAGCTTGGCGTCGCCCGCGATGCAGCCGTACAGGCCAATGCCGCGAAATCGCAATTCCTCGCCAATATGAGCCACGAGCTGCGGACCCCCCTGAACGCCATCATCGGCTATTCGGAACTCCTGATCGACGAGGTCGAAGACGACGGCAACGAGAGCTACATAGAAGATCTCGACAAGGTCAAACGCGCCGGTCAGCACCTGCTCGGCCTGATCAACGACATCCTCGACCTGTCAAAAATCGAAGTGGGCAAGATCGAACTCTTCATCGAGGAAATCGCCCTCGACGATCTGATCCGCGATGTTGCAGGCACCATCGCGCCACTGGTGGAAAAAAACGGCAACACACTCGCCATTTCGGATCAGAGCGGTCAGCCTCACATTCAGGGCGATCTGACCAAACTGCGCCAATGCCTGTTCAATCTCCTGTCCAATGCCGCCAAATTCACGGAAAACGGCGAAATCTCCCTGTCTGTCTCTCATGACGCCGACGCCCGATTGCTGTCCTTCGAGGTCACCGATCAGGGCATTGGCATGACACCAGAGCAGCTTGAAAAGATCTTCGACCCTTTCACACAGGCAGATTCCTCCACCTCCCGCAAATTCGGCGGCACAGGGCTGGGCCTCACCATCAGCCGCGAATTCTGCCGCTTGATGGGCGGCGACCTCACCGCCACCAGCACCTTGGGCAAAGGCTCCACCTTCCGAATGTCCGTCCGCACCGATGCGACCCCGACCGCGCCTCAGGTGGGCGAGCGCCGCGCGCCAACCGATCCCGTCCCCGACGACGCCCCGCTCGTCCTGATCATCGACGACGATCCGGTGGTACGCGAGTTGCTGTTCCGCCACCTCAGCGCCGCCGGTCTTCGCACTGTCGAGGCCGACAGCGGTGCAGCCGGCATCGAACTCGCCGAAAGCCTGCAACCCGACGCCATCACGCTCGACGTAATCATGCCCCAGACCGATGGCTGGACCACCCTCGCCGACCTCAAATCGAACAAATCCACCAGCAAGATCCCCGTGGTCATGGTCACCATCATCGACAATCAGCGGCTCGGCTTCTCGCTCGGGGCGTCGGACTACCTGACCAAGCCTGTGGACCGCCGCAAACTCGTGTCGAAAGTGCGCGATCTCGTCGGCGCCAATACGGATGGCTGCATCCTCGTGGTCGAAGACGACACCGACACCCGCGCCCTTCTGCGTCGCACCCTGTCTGACAAAGGCTTCTCCGTAACCGAAGCGGAAAACGGACAGGTCGCCCTCGACAGGTTACAATCCCTCACGCCAGCGCTGATCCTGCTCGACCTGATGATGCCCGAGGTCGACGGTTTCGAATTTGCAGAGCGCTTCCGGCAAAATCCTGCATGGGCCGACATCCCGATCCTCGTCCTCACTGCGAAATCCCTGACGGAAGACGACCGCGCCCGTCTCGAAGGCTGGGTCGAAGGCCTCTATGCCAAGGACGAAGACGCCATAGACCGCATTGTCGCGGAAATCCGCAATCTGACCGCACAGGACGCACCCTGACCATCCGCTTGCCATTTGGCGCGATCCGGTGTTCCTGTCCACATGACTGCCACCCCTGCCCCCCGCTCCAGAGAGCTGATCGCCGTTTTCGCGATACTGATGGCGACCGTCGCCCTCTCGATTGACGTGATGCTCCCCGCCTTGGGCGACATGGCGACCGAGCTTTCCTTTGCCGAAGGCAATGCCCGCCAATGGGTGATCATCCTCGTATTTCTGGGCCTCTCGGCAGGGCAGCTGATCTTCGGCCCGCTCTCTGACGCGATCGGCCGCAAACCCGCCATCGCGATTGGCGCGGGGCTGTTCACCTTGGGCAGCCTCGGTTGCGCCCTGTCCAGCAGTTTCGAGATGCTCCTCCTGTTCCGTTTCCTTCAGGGCCTGGGGGCCGCAGGTCCACGCCTCGTGACCATCGCCATGATCCGTGACCGTTTCTCCGGTGCGGAAATGGCCCGCGTCCTGTCGATCATCATGGGCATCTTCATTATGGTTCCCGTACTCGGCCCCACCATCGGTCAGGGGCTGTTATTCCTCATGCCGTGGCGCGGCCTTTTCGCCGTCATCGCGGCCGTCTGTGTGATCGGTGTCGTCTGGCTGTCCTTTCGCCAACCCGAAACGCTCGCCACCCGTCGCCCTCTGCGCTTTCATATCCTTGCCGCCGCACTTCGCGAGGTCATCACCGACCGCCGTGCAATGGCCTTCACCGGCGCGGCTGGGCTCTGCTACGGTGCCGTCATGGGCTACGTTAACGCGTCCCAGCAGGTGTTTCAGGAAATCTATGCCGCAGGCGACCTTTATGCACCGCTCTTTGGTGCTGCCGCGGCATTCATCTCCGCGGCGACGATCACCAATTCCCGCCTCGTCCGTCGCATCCCGATGGAACGGATTTGCCGCCACGCGGTTCAGGCGCTGACCGGATGGTCAGCCCTGTTCGCCATCGTTCTCACACTGACCAATGGTCTCCCGTCGCTCTGGCTGTTCATGGGGTTCAATGCCGTTGCGCTGTTCTTCCTCGGCCTGACGTTCGGGAATTTCCAATCCATCGCGCTGGAAAACCTTGGCCATGTGGCCGGGCTGGCCTCCGCCGTCACCATGTCGCTGACCAATCTGGTGGGCATGGCGACGGCAGGCCTGATCGGACTACGGCTCGCTGACACGCTCTGGCCCCTCGCCATCGGTTTTGCCCTGAGCGGCGTGCTCGCCTATGCCTTGATGGGGCTCGCCGCCCCCCGCGCAAAAGGAAACGCCCACACCTGACAGGCACGGGCGTTTCCAAATGTCTCAGACGATGATCAGCCTTTCGCCCAGCGCCCCGCGAAATCGAACGCGCTGTCATAGCCAAAGAGCGCCGCTGCACCGCCGGTGTGCAGGAACACGACGCGCTCGCCCTTCTTGAAATGGCCCTTGCGGATCAGGTCGATGAACCCCGCCGCACCTTTGGCTGAGTAGACCGGGTCAAGCAGGATCGCTTCCAGTTCCGCAAACATGCGGATCGCTTCCAGACCGCCCTCGGTCGGGATGCCGTAGCCTTCGCCGACATAGTCGGTATTGGCGACCACATCCTCGCGCTTGACGATCCCCGCACAGCCCAGCTTTTCCGCGGTCGCACAGGCAAGGTTGTAGACATTCTCTTCCTGTTTGGCTTTGGGCGCGCGCACACCGATCCCCAAAAGCGGGATTTGCGCATTCATCGCTTTCAGCCCGGTGACCAGTCCAGCCTGCGTACCGGCGCTGCCCGTCGCGTGGACGATATGGTCGATCTTCAGCCCACGATCATTCGCCTGACTCAGCATCTCGAAGGCGCAGTTCACATAGCCCAGCGCACCCGTCGCATTCGAACCACCGCCCGGAATGGTGTAGACATTCTTGCCCTGCGCACGGAAGGTCTCGGCCACCGCCTCCATCTCGGCATTCATGTCCAGACCGCCCGGGCGCTTTTCAGTGGTCGCGCCATGCAGGTGATCCAGCAGAACGTTGCCGTTGTGATTGTAGTTGGCATTGTTCGATCCGGTGCGGTCTTCCAGCAGGATATGGCACTCCATGCCCATTTTCGCCGCGAAGGCCGCCGTCTGACGCGCATGGTTGGACTGGGTCGCGCCTTGGGTCATCACCATATCCGCGCCCTGCAACTCGGCTTCCGCCATCAGGAATTCCAGCTTGCGGGTCTTGTTGCCGCCGGTGGACATGCCCGTGCAATCGTCCCGCTTGATCCAGATTTCCGGTCCGCCCAGTTCGGCGCTCAGCCGTTCGAGCCGCTCCAGAGGGGTCGGAAGATGTGCAAGGAAACGACGGGGATAGCGGGCCAGATGCATGGTGTGAACTCCAGATAAGTTGTTTCATCCGTCATATACACAGGCAACACTGGTGTATCGACCGCTTTTATTGCACAATAAGATGCACAAAACGCAATTTAGGCACCCCCATGAACCATGACTGGATTGACGACATCCTCGCTGTGATCGACGCGGGCTCCTTCGCCGCAGCCTCGGCACGGCGCAACATCACCCAATCCGCCTTCACCCGCCGCATCCGCAGCATCG
>JAEPMR010000036.1:0-15501 GCA_017643845.1 Marivivens sp.
CCTGCAGCAACGCGCGGCGGCTGTGCGCAGGTGCGCAGAGAGATAAGTGACTTATTTATCGTCATTATCATCCTTATACGCATGATCACAATGAGGTGTCCTTCAGGGCGTCTTGATGGGCGGGTGCGGGCAATTAGGTCGGCGGTAATGCAAACCGAAAAGAGGCCAGAGATGACACAGCCGACCCCAGCAAATAGCTACACGCCACCGAAGGTCTGGACATGGACCGGCGCGAATGGTGGCAAGTTCGCGCAGATCAACCGGCCCATTGCGGGCGCGACCCATGACGCGGAGTTGCCGAAGGGCGCACATCCGTTCCAGCTTTATTCACTGGCAACGCCGAACGGCGTGAAGGTGACGGTGATGCTGGAGGAATTGCTCGCCGCCGGGCATGAGGGCGCCGAATATGATGCGTGGCTGATCAATATCGGTGAGGGAGACCAATTCGGCAGTGACTTCGTCGAAATCAATCCGAACTCGAAAATCCCCGCTCTGCTGGATAATTCGGGCGATGCGCCGCAGCGGGTGTTCGAGAGCGGGTCGATCCTGTTGTATCTGGCGGAGCGGTTTGGTGCCTTCCTGCCTGACACGCCGCGCGAACG
This sequence comes from Marivivens sp., assembly GCA_017643845.1. GTDB lineage: Bacteria > Pseudomonadota > Alphaproteobacteria > Rhodobacterales > Rhodobacteraceae > JAEPMR01. The sequence goes on from JAEPMR010000036.1 coordinate 603, forward strand.
GACCGAAGCGATGAACTGGCTGTTCTGGCAGATGGGCAGTGCGCCGTATCTGGGTGGAGGCTTCGGGCATTTCTATGCCTATGCGCCGGAGAAGTTCGAATATGCGATCAACCGGTTTACGATGGAGGCGAAGCGGCAGCTGGATGTGCTGGACCGGCATCTGGCGGATCATCGCTTTATGGCGGGCGACAGCTATTCGATTGCCGATATCGCGATCTGGTCGTGGTATGGGCAGCTCGTTCTCGGGCGGCTCTATGATGCGGCGGAGTTTCTGGATGTGGCGAGCTATACGCATGTGATGCGCTGGGCCAAGGAGATCGACGCCCGCCCCGCCGTGCAGCGGGGTCTGATGGTCAACAAGGTCTGGGGGCCGGAAGAGACGCAGCTGCGGGAGCGGCATAGTGCTGAGGACTTCGAGACGCGCATTGCGCCGAAGGACGCGGACGCGGCCTGATTTTTCGAAAATCCCCCTGATGTGCTAGGATGCAGGTCAGGGGGATGAACGATGACAGGTTTTGACGAATTTGCTGAAATGGAGCGGCAAGGCTGGTCTGATCCCGTAATATCGGAAGGCTACGTGACGCGGTTTGCCGAAATGACACGGCAGGCTGTGCCCGAGATTGTGGCGCTGGTGCCTGAAGGGGTGGCGGTGCTCGATCTGTGTTGCGGGCAGGCGGATATTGCGGCCGCGTTGCAGTCCAAAGGCTGCGATGTAACGGGGGCGGATTTTTCGCATCAGATGATCGAGTTTGCCCGCGAGCGGGTGCATGGGGTGAATTTTGTCTGGGCCGATGCACAGGCGCTGCCGTTTGACGGGCACTGCTTTGATGCTGTGGTGTGCGGTTTCGGGCTGATGCATGTGCCGGACCAGCCTGCGGCGCTGGCCGAAGTGGCACGTGTGCTGCGGCCGGGTGGTCTTTTAGTGATGTCCTGCTGGGAGCCACCGCAGCGGTCGGATGTATTCGGCACGGTTTTTGGTGCGATCATGGCGCATGGCGATCCGTCCGTGACGTTGCCGGACAGCCCCGATTTCTATCAGTTTGCCGAAGAGGGCCATGCGCGGGCGGCATTTGCGGAGGCAGGTCTGGCGCATCAGGAGCGCACTGTTTTCGACGCCGTGCTGCGGCTTGAAGATCCCGGAGCCTTGATGGATCTGTTTGCGACGGCCGCGCCGCGTGGCGGGTATTTGCTGCGGCATCAGCCTGACGATGCCAAGGCGCGTATCCGAGCGGCGGTTGCGCTCGGGGTGCAGGAAAGAGGGCGTCAGGCGAAGGACGGGCTGTGGGAGATCAAAGCGCCGGTGGCGATCAATCGCGGGGTGCGCGCAGGGTGATGACCCCGCGCGTTACATATGTTCAGCGTGACCTAGCGGACCAGCCCGACGATTTCGTAGGTCCGCTCGAGGATCGGCGCGGCGATCGCGCGGGCGCGTTCGGAGCCGCGGGCGAGGATGCGGTCGATCTCGGCGGGATCGTCGAGGAGGCGCTGCATCTCGGATGAGATCGGCGCGAGTTTCTCGACGGCGAGGTCGGCCAGAGCGGGTTTGAACTGGCCCCATCCGGCACCGGCATATTCGGTGATCACGGCTTCGGGGCTTTGATCCGACAGGGCCGCGTAGATATCCACGAGGTTGCGGGCCTCGGGGCGCTCTTTGAGACCGTCGAGAGTATCGGGGAGGGCCTCGGGATCGGTGCGGGCCTTGCGGAACTTTTTGGCGATGGTGTCGGCGTCATCGAGCATGTTGATCCGCTCCATGTCGCTTTCGCCTGATTTGGACATCTTCTTGGTGCCGTCGCGGAGGTTCATCACGCGCATGGCGGGGCCTTCGATCACCGGAGTGGTGAGGGGGAAGAACTCGGTCTTGTAGTCGTGGTTGAACTTGGCGGCGATGTCGCGGGTCAGTTCGACATGCTGTTTCTGATCCTCACCTACCGGCACATGGGTGGCGTGGTAGAGCAGAATATCGGCGGCCATCAGCGACGGGTAGGCATAGAGGCCGAGGGATTGCTTCTCGGCGTTCTTGCCTGCCTTTTCCTTGAACTGGGTCATCCGGTTCATCCAACCGACGCGGGCGACGCAGTTGAAGATCCAGCCCAACTCTGCGTGCTGGCTGACCTGGCTCTGGTTAAAGAGAATGGATTTCTCGGGGTCGATGCCGGAAGCGAGATAACTGGCGGCGACTTCACGGGTGGCGGTGCGCAGTTCCGCCGGATCCTGCCAGACGGTGATCGCATGCAGATCGACGACGCAATAGAGCGTTTCGAAATCCGGGCCTTGCATTTCGACGAAGCGTTTGATCGCGCCGAGGTAGTTGCCGAGCGTGAGGCCGCCGGAAGGCTTGATGCCGGAAAAGACGCGCGGGGTGAACTGGCTTTGGGAAGCGGCTTCGGTCATGGGATCGGTCCGGGCTGGATTTCGGGTTCGCGGTGGCTTACCCATGCAGCAAAGGGGCGTCAACTCATCGTCGCCTGCACAAGACCGGAACACGCCGCACAGAGGCCGCAATGCAGCAGGAAAATCCCATCAATCCGATACCGACCGTGGTGATGGTGCTGGCGCTGGCGATGGTGCTGGTGGAAGGGGCGCTGAGCCTTGGCGCGGCGGGGGTGATCGGCGGGCCGGAAGCAATCGGCTGGCGGCTGACGACGCTCCAGGATTATGCCTATGCGCCTGCGGTCTGGGAGCAGGTGGCGGCGCGGGGGAACCTGTCGCCGGACATGCTCAAGAGATTTGTGACATACCTCTTTGTGCACGGGAGCTTTACGCATGTGGTGTTTGCTCTGGTGATCCTTCTGGCGCTGGGCAAGTTTGTTGGGGATCTGTGGCATCCGGTCTCGCTGCTGGTCGTGTTTTTTGGCGCAGGCATTTTCGGTGCGGTGATCTATGGGGCGACGGCGCTGGGGAATGTGCCGCTTTATGGAGCCTATCCCGCGCTCTACGGGCTGATCGGAGCCTATACCTATCTGATGTGGCTGCATCTGAAGAGCGTGGGCGAGAACAGCCTGCGGGCCTTTACATTGATTGCTGTGCTTCTAGGGCTGCAATTGGTCTGGGGGGTGCTGTTTGATGCCGCCCCCCACTGGATCGCCGATGTTGCGGGCTTTGGATTCGGGCTGGCGGTATCGCCGCTTTTGGGGCCGGGAGGCTGGTCGGCCTTTGTCGCGCGGATGCGGGAACGGCGCTGAAGCGGCCTGATCGCGGAGCAAACGGATACTGGCGTTGTCATTTGGCTAGGCGTATCATGACAGAGACGCTGACGCTCTAGAGTATCATTTTGAGCTTTAGGCCTGCGCTTTGGCAGGCGGTATTTGTTTGGAGGTTTGCGTGCGTCGATTTTTGAGTGGTCTATTCCTGAGCGGGGCAATTATTCAGCCCGTCACTGTTGCGGCGCTGGATGGTCCTGCCGGAGGCGAACTGGCGGAACGGTGGGCGGTTTATGAGGCAGAGGCCCGTAAATCGGTGCTGGACCTGCAAATCCAGCGGGCGGTTGCGACGGGAATGGATGCTGACGGGCGATCTGTGACGCTGACCTCCCTCAATCCGCTGATCAACAGCTGGTTTGTGCTGGAAGTGGACGGCGTGAGCTACCATCTGGAGAACCCTGCGCCGCAGGAGGTCACTGTCGATCTGGCCGAGGACGGAAGCCTCGCGCTGGGTGAATACGGTGTGGTGGAGAGCTGCCGCCCGTGGGCGACGGGTGAGCTGGATACGGCGCGCTCGGCAGGGCTGCCCTATGCGCCCGTGTGCGGCCAGAGGCTCTACCTGCGCAATCGGGTGGCGGGTAACCGCACCAACAAGGAAGCGGTGGTCGATTTCCTGCGGGACAATGTGTGGTTTGGGGAAAGCCTTGTCGGGTTCATCAAGGGCACCTTTTACGAGGATGCCTACATGGAATCCGGTGAGACATTCGATGCGACTGCGGCGGGCGACGCGGTGGCGGCACTGGGCAGGGCGGCGCTGGACCGCGCGCCGGGGATGTATGCCTCTCTCGGGTTTGATCTGATCGGCGCCGAGGACAAGGTGGTCGAGGCTGGAGCATGGTACGCGGTTGAGGACATGCCGGGCATCTATGCCAGTGCGATGCAGCCAGGGATGATTGCGCAGGACATTCTGCGCCGCCCTGATGAGACGCATGGGCTCGATAGCGTGGAACGGCAGGCGGATGTGTATCTGGTGGCGTTCGACCTCAATGAATTTGAGATCGGCTATGAGCGGGGGACGGATCACCCGCGACTGGACTGGTCGCCGCGCCCTTGGGGGGCGGGCCGCGCGGACTGGCTGCCCGGTCCGGACGGGTTTGACCGCCCAGACCCGCTGGTGACAGTGGGGATGCTGAACCCTGCCCATGCGGATCGCGTGGCGGCGGTGTTTACTGGCGGGTTCAAGCGGGCGCATGGGGCGTTTCGCGCGACCGATATGGCGCAGACGAATTACGGCCATCATTACGGCTTCCTCAGCCACGGGGTGCTGATGAGCAAGCTGCATCCGGGCCTGTCGACGATCTATGTGCTGGATGACGGCACCATCGGCATGAAAACATGGACAGACGAGGATGCGGGCCTGCTGCCACGGCTGCGTTTTGCCCGCCAGAACGGGGTGCCTTTGATCGAGACGGACCCCGAGACGGGCGATGGCGTTCCGGGTGAGCAGGTACGTAGCTGGCTCGGTGGGAACTGGTCCGGTTCGGCAGAGGCGGAACTGCGGACGCTGCGCGCCGGTGCCTGTATGAAAAGCGTGGCGGGGCGTGACTTCCTGATTTACGCCTATTTCTCCACCGCGACGCCTTCGGCCATGGCGCGGACGTTTCAGGCGTATGGCTGCCGCTACGGTATGCTCTTGGATATGAACTCGCAGGAGCACACCTACATGGCGCTGTTCCCCAATGATGAGGAAAATGATGGCTTCGCGCCGCAGCACCTCGTCAGCAATATGCGGTATATTGACGACACGAGTAACTCAGGCGCGGTGATTCCACGGTTTGTGGGCTTCTCCGATAACCGCGACTTCTTCTACCTGCTGCGCAAAGAGGAATAGATATGGCACGCTTACCGCTTACCCTCATCGTCACGTTGCTGGCGCTCATGGTGGCGGGAGGTGCGCAGGCGCAATCGCTGGCGGAGCGGAACGCGGAGATGTTGCAGCGGATGCAGCAAGCGCGTGGGCTTTCGGCAGGCACGATGGCGCGGGTGCGGGAGATCTTTGCGGGTTCGTCCTACATCGGGCAGGGCAATCCGGCGGTGACGCAGCATCCGATGAGCCCTGCCGAAGCCTCTGCGCGGATGCCAGGCGGTGGGCCGCAGGGATACCGGAATAGTCGGTTCGAGCGGATTTGCGGCGGGCGGTATATGGCGCCGCTTTATGATCCGGCGACGCAAGCGCCGGAGGATGCTACCGTGTGCATGGATATGTTCGAGTATCCCAACGTGCCAGCGATGTATCCCGTGGTCTGGGTGACGGCGCGGGAGGCGGCGCTTTTGTGCGCGGCGGAAGGTAAGCGGATGGCGGATGCGCATGAGTGGGAAGGCGCGGCATCGGGGCAGCTTTTGCCGCCCGACTACCGGTTTGATCTTGCCGCAGGTGTATCGGCGCAGGCGGCGGTGTCGCGGATGCGGGCGGCGCATAATGCGGCCTACGCGGGCCAGAAACGCTGGAGCTTTGGCACGACCTATCAGCGCGGAGTATGCGCGATGGGGAGTTTCAAATCTTCGGGCTGCAACGGCGGGAGCTTTCGCGGCTGCGGATCGAACACCTATCCGGCGGGGAGTTTTCCGAATTGTCGCAGCCCGCTTGGGGTCTATGACATCGACGGGAATGCCGCCGAGCATATGAACCTGCCGCTGAGCCCCGACCAGATGGCGAGCCGTGGCAGCACCACGCTTGGCGTGACCGAGATGAAAGGAAGCTGGTTCATCTGGGACACGATCCGCGCACATGAGGACTGGAGCCGCTGGCGGGCGCCGTTCTGGCACGGGACGCGGGTGATGGATGGCGGCAGTCACCGCAACTACCATCTGGGCTTTCGCTGTGTGAAGGACGTGCGCTAGCGCGACAGTGAGGCGAGCAGCACGGCGGGGCGCGAAATCGGGCCTTCGTCGCTGAGGAAGCCTGCGAGGGAGGGATCGGACAGCAGGGCTTCGAGATCGGTGGCGCGGCCGTTCAGGTAAGCGGTACGGGCCACGAGGCGGACGCCGTGGCTGTAATCGGCATATTCGGCGCCGTGAACGGTGCTGAGCGGCTGAATCGCGCGGCCGTTGGGCTGGTGCCAGCCATAGATCGCCACACGCCCCGGATTGCGCCAGAGGCGGTTTGAGACGACGAGGTCTTTCTTGTGACCGGCCATCAGCAGGCCGAGGGAATTGGTGGCCTGCTGGCGCTGGCTTTCGATCGTGGCGTTGTGCTGCACCATGTAGGCGGTGGAGGTCATGGCCGCGCCGGGGGTCATCGGGCGTGGCGGCAGGCGAAGGCTGGCCTGACGGTAGATCGCATCGACAAGCTCCGTCGTGGGCAGCATGAAGCCGAACCTGTCCGCCACTGCGGCGGCGGCGGGAAGGCCGAGCGGGACGCGCACATAGTCGCGGTCACTGCCGACGGCGAGGTAGTCGGGCATCACGCAGACGGTGATCCGGACCGGCGCGCCGCCTGACGTGCCGGTGAGCGTGACAGGCACCAGACGGCGGAGGAAACCGGGCAGGTTGCCGGAGGCCAGTTCGCGGGCCAGAGCGCTGTCGCGGGTGCTGCCGCCGACGCCATCGAGTGCCGCAAGAACGGCACTGCCGGAGGCGGCATTCCCGGCGCGGCGCGGGATGTCGCGGGTGAGGTTGCGGGCGCAGGTGTCAGGGGATGCGGGCAGTGGCGCGATGGTGGGCGCTGCGGCGAGCGTGACAGGGGCCGTGGCGACGGGTTCTGTTTCTGATGCGGCCTCCGCGCTGGCGGTGCGCAGGCTGACGCGGGTCACAAGCGACGCGGGCCGCATTGCGGGGCGCGGGGTGCTCTCTGGCACGAGCGCCGAAATGCGCGGTTCTGTTTCGGAGACCGGCTGCGGGGCGCGGCTGGAGACCGAGGCGAGCGCGACGGCTGGCAGGGCGTCCCCAGTGGCGGGTATGCGCAGCTCTGGCATGAGGCCGAAGCTGGGGGTGGTGCCATGGGCCGCTGTTTCAGGGAGTAGCGGCTCCGGCAGTATGGGGGTGCCGATGCGGGGTGCGAGGCTCGACACCTCGGCCGGGGCGGTGGAGCGGTCCGCCTGCGCGCGATCGGAGAGGCTGGCGGCCGTCCATGCGCCCACGATGAGGGCGGCGACGGCGGCACCGGCGAGAACGCCGGCTTGAAGGCGCGAGAGGGGGAAGAGCCCCTGATATGGAAGTGTCGTTGACATGACGGCGTGCACTATGCGGACCCAACCTGTGGCGCAAGCCTGCAAACAGCCTGCCAAGCGCAGTTTGAGCGCAACAGGCGGTTTCCCGCCAGCCATTTGGCGCGAAATGGCGAGAATCGGCAGGTTTCCTCCTCTTTCAGCGGGGTAGACGAGTCTCATTCTGGCGCTAAGCTGTGAACAACAAATGAAAATACAGGGTGTTTCGAGTATGGGTCTGGCTGAAAAAGCGAAAAGCGCGTTGGGTGTGATGGCAGTGGGCGCGGGGCTGGCGCTGGCCGGATCGACGGCATGGGCCGATGACGCGGCGCTGGAGCGGTGCCTGAGCCGGACCGGAGCGCCGAATGCGGGCGCGCCTGTCAGCGAGGCCGAAGGACAGGCCTATCTGGAGGCGGTGCTGGGTGCGCGGCGCGATTGTGGCGCGGCGATCCAGATTCACCCGGAAAACGGTGACGCTCTTTTCAATCTGGCGCTGGCAGAGGAAACACGCCGGAGAATGGACGTGGCTTTCAGCCTCTATGAGCGGTCGGCAGCGGCGGGGACGGCGGCGGCCTATACGAAGATCGGGGACTATCACAACTTCGGGCTGGGTTCGCGGAACGAGGATATCGCGGCGGCTGTCGCGGCCTACCGGCAGGCGGTGGCGGGCGGCGATATGGCCGCTGTCGCAACGCTGGGGTTGATGCACCGGATCGGACGCGGCGTGCCGCGTGATCTGGAGGCGATGATGACATTGCTGGCCGAGGCAGCGGAGGGCGGCTACGGATTCGCGCAACTGCGGCTTGCGTCGCTCTACCTCGGAACGGAAGGGTTGAGCGATGCGGAGAACGCGGCGTTGGGCCTGCCGGATCCGGCCCGTGCAATGCCCTATCTGGCGCAGCTGGCGGAAGCGGGAAGCCCCGGCGCGGCGCTGCGGCTGGCGGTGCTGGCGAGCGGGGCGCAAGGCGATGCGGAACCGGATGCAGAGGCCACCGAGCGCTGGCTGAATATGGCGGTAGAGGCCGGATACCCGCCCGCACTGGCGGTGCGGGCGATCCTGACCGAGACAGGGCAGGGTTTGCTCTACGACCCCCAAGCGGCAGCGGAGGATTACATCGCCGCGCTGGAAGCGGGTGTGGGCTTTGACGAGATGCGCCGGACCGGCGGGCTGGATGCAGGCCGCTGGGACCGAGGAACGGCAATGGCATTTCAGGAAATCCTGCGCGCGCGCGGCCTCTATCGAGGGGCGATTGACGGGATTATCGGTGCCGGTTCACGGGCAGGTGCGGCGCAGTTGGCGGGTGAGTGACGGTAGGGCTGGAGGTTGCTCCCCGACGTTTGACAGCAGGCGCATAGTCAGACCGCGGGATAGCGATCTGACTGTCTTTCTTTGCGCTTTATGCCCCTCTCATCCGCAAGACCTCTGAGCGAGTCGTCGAGCTCTACCAAATCGCCAGCCCCGTGGGCGGTCTGGCGATGGGCCGGCACCTGCGGTGCCGTTCGGCCCTGATCTTTGTCATGCGTGCGGTTTAGAGCAGACCGCGTTCCTCAAGCACTTTGCGGGCGGCGCGGAAGCATTCGAGCGCTTGCGGGACGCCGCAGTAGATGCCGATCACGTGGATGATGGCGCGGATTTCTTCGGGTGTGACGCCGTTGTTCAGCGCGCCTTTGCAGTGCAGTTCCCATTCGTGCATTTTGCCCAGCGCTCCGATCATCGAGAGGTTCATCATCGAGCGGGTCTTGGCGTCGATCACATCGTCGCCCCAGCCGAAGCCCCAGCACCATGCGGTCATCGCTTCCTGAAAGGGGCGGGTGAAGTCGTCGGCGGCGGCGAGGTTGTTCTCGACATAGTCTGCGCCGAGGGTGGCTTTGCGCTGTTCGAGGCCTTTGAGAAAGAGGTCTTCGTCAAATTGCGAGGTGGTGGTCATAGGGGCTCCTTGGGGGATGTCGTATGTGGGCGTTTGTTTCTTTCTCAAACAGTTTTTCGCGGTTTCCAAGGGATGATCGGCGCGTAGGGGACTGGTGCCATTCTACTGCTGGGTGTATCCTCACCGAAAGATAACAAGATTTTCAGGGGTTCGCGCGGAAATGGCTGATCTTGCAAGGCTCATGAATTCAGTTGTGCAAGTGGCCCCGAATGGCGTGATTATCGTGAATGGGGATGGTGTCATCCAGTTCTGCAATCACGCCTTGTACGAGATGTTCCGGTATGACGACGGAACATTGATTGGCAAACAGTTGGAAATCCTCCTGCCGGACAACCTGCAAACGACGCATATCCTCCATCGTGACGGCTATGCCCGCGCGCCTGAAACACGGTTGATGGGAGGGAAGAAAATCCTCAAAGGCAAGAGGAAGACGGGCGAGCTCTTTCCGATTGAAGTGGGGCTGTCGTCGGATTCGCTGGATGGGGAGACCTACTATTTCGCGACGATCATCGACGTCACGGACCGCTGGCTGCATACGATGGAAGCCGAGCAAAACCGGAAGAACCTGCAGCGGCAGGTGATGGACCGGACCGAGGATATCGGGCTGGCTCTCCGCACCGCAGAGGCCAATAGCCAGTTCATGGCGCGGCTTCTGGAACTGGTGAACCATGAGTTCCGCACGCCTCTTGGCTCGATCATCGGGTATGGGGAGCTATTGGAGCTGCATCTGCGGGAAATGGGATCGGCGCAGGCTCCGGCGGTGAGCTACGCCGCCGCGATCAAGGACGCGGGGGAGGACCTCTTGGAGATCGTCCGCAAGGTCGACAATATGTCGATTGTGTCGTCAGGTGATCTGCAAGCCTCGGCGCTACCTGTGGCGCTAGATCGGGCGGTTTCGGACGCGGTCGAACGGATTGAGCGGGTGCTGAACCGACAGGAGATCAAAGTGGTGACGGATTGGCGCGATTCCGTTGTCCCGCTGGCGGATCCGACGATGTTTGTCCGCGCTCTGGCAATGCTTTTGGAGAATGCGGCGCTCTACGGTGCGCGCGGGGAGTCGGTCGTTGTCACCGCCCGCAAAGTTGCGGACGGCGGCTGCGAGATTTCGGTGGTCGATACGGGCATGGGCCTGAGCGAAGACGAGCGCAAATTGGCGATCAAACCATTCGAAAGGCTGGAACGCGCGCTGGGCGCGACGTCGGGGCTAGGCTTAGGGCTGACGATTGTTCAGGCTTATGCCGGTGCGATGCACGGCCAACTGAAATTGGAACCTGGTGAAAAAGGCGGTATGGTGGCAACGCTGGTTCTGCCGTGTGCGCCGGATCAGCAATAATCGGGTGATCTGGTGGAGCCGAGGGGAATCGAACCCCTGACCTCGTCATTGCGAACGACGCGCTCTCCCAACTGAGCTACCGCCCCGACGGGCCTTTTTTGTCGCGCTGATACCCGATCAAGTCAAGCTTTCGAAAAGCTGATTTGGATCAAGGTGAAAGCCTTGGCGTGCGCGCAATATGACAACAGATCAGAGGAGGACATGCGATGTACAAGCATATTCTGGTGCCAATCGTTTTCGACGAGGAGCACGACGGAACACGGGCAATCGAGGTAGCTGGGCGGCTGGCGCCGCCGGATGCGAAGGTGACGCTTCTACATGTGATGGAGGAGGTGCCCGGCTACGCGATTTCCTATCTGCCTGAGGGGTTCCGTGAGGGCAGCCGTAAGGCCGTGGCAGCGGCGATGGCCGAGAAGGGCAAGGTGCTCCCGCATGCGGAGACAGCGATCATCGAGGGCCATGCGGGGCGGTCGATCCTGAGCTATGCCGAGGGAGCGGGGGTGGATTGTATCGTCATCTCCTCGCACCGGCCCGGGTTGGGGGATTACCTCTTGGGCTCGACAGCGACGCGGGTGGTGCGCCATGCGCAATGTTCGGTGCATGTGATCCGCTAGGGCTTGCCAAGCGCAGGGCCACGGCGCAGCCTCCGGCAAAAGGGAGGCTGCGGGATGGTGGCAAAGAAAGGACTGACATTCGAACCGGTGCCGTTGCCGGACCGGTTCGAATATGACGACGCGGAAATGGCGCGCCGGGCGGCGGCGTTTCTGGGCCATATGCGCAAGCGCCATTCGGTACGGGAGTTCGATCCAAAGCCGGTGCCGTGCGAAGTGATTGCCGATTGCATTGCCGCAGCGGGCACTGCGCCCAGCGGGGCCAACCACCAGCCATGGTTTTTCGCGGCGATTTCCGATCCGGCGCTCAAGGCGCGGATACGGGAAGAGGCTGAGGAAGAGGAGCGGCGTTTCTACAGCGGTGCGGCAGGGGACGAGTGGCTGGGAGCGCTGGCGCCGATTGGCACCGATGACCAGAAGCCGCATCTGGAGATCGCGCCATGGCTGATCGTGGTGTTTGCGCAGCGCTGGGGCACCTATGAGGATGGCACACGCTACAAGAATTACTATGTGCCGGAGAGTGTCGGCATCGCGACGGGCGTGCTGCTGACCGCGCTGCACGAGGCAGGGCTGGTGGCGCTGACGCATACGCCCAATCCGATGAAGTTTCTCAACGGGATGCTGGGGCGACCGGCATCGGAAAAGCCTGTGATGATCATTGCGGTGGGGCATCCGGCGGCGGATGCGGTGGTGCCGAGCGCGGCGAAGATCAAGAAACCGCTGAGCGAGATCATGGGGCTATTCGAAGCCGACGGGCTGGGCTAGGCTGCGGCATGGGAATGAAGGGGAGATCCGAGATGCGGGTTCTATTGGGATTGGTGGCGCTGACCGCTCTCAGCGCCTGCGGCATGCCGTTCGTGCCGTTCATGTAGTTTGTCGGCGGGTGGGCTTGCCTGAGGGCAGGTCGCGCCCCACATCGGTGTCATGTGAAACTTTATGGAGACGCCGATGCTTTGTCCGATTGACGGAACCGAACTTGTAATGACCGAACGCGCGGGTGTGGAAGTGGATTACTGCCCAGCCTGCCGTGGTGTCTGGCTGGATCGCGGGGAATTGGACAAGATCATCGAACGCTCCGTCCAGCCCGTGCCGATGCCACAGGCGCAGCCGCGCTATGACAGCGGTTACAGCGATAAAGGCTACAAGAAGCGCAAGAAGCGCGGCGGCTGGTTGGAAGAGATTTTCGATTTCGACTAGGTTTTTCTGCGGGCCAGCCATGTGATCGCAGCGCCCATGGCGAAGCCGCCCGCCATCGCGATCATCGCCATGAACGGGATGATGACCAGAGCGATGGCGGCGGTGGAATCCGAGGCGAGATCCAGCGTTGCATGCAGGAAGAAGAGCGCGATGGTCATCAGCCCCGCCCCGAGGCTGAAGGCGATGTCCTGCTTGGGCATCAAATACGCCAGAAATGCCAGCGCCGCACCGGGAATGGCGGCGAAAGCGGCGAAGAACCCAATGCCGAAGAGTGACGGGAAATAGGACCAGAGCCACTCCGGCCCGTGAACCGCCATGCCGGGGATGCGGGCCAGATAGGGAACCAGAATCGCAAGAGCGAGGGCGGTGACGGTCGTGTGGCTGATCATGAGAGACTCACGCTTTGGTTGTGTGAGTGTAGCAGGTGCGGGCCATTGTGACGAGGGATTGGTGGTAGCGGGTGCGGGACAAGGCGCAGCCGCCGCGCGCGACGGATTTGGCGCTACCGCTTCCGCCGCTTCACGTTGCCACCGCGCATGCCCGGCCTGCCGGCTGTGGAACGGCCAGAGGCTTTGGCGGCGTCATCGACGGCTTTCTCGACCGCTTGCTGGCGGGCGAGGGGGTCGTCGCTGATCACCAGATCGACCGTTTCCAGCCGTTTGATCTCGTCGCGGAGGCGGGCGGCTTCTTCGAATTCCAGATTTTCGGCTGCTTTGCGCATTTCTGTGCGCAGACCGTCGAGATGGGCCTCGAGATTGGCGCCGTGCATCGGTTTGTCGATCTTGGCGGTGACGCGGTTCATATCCACATCGCCCTTGTAAAGACCGGCGAGGATGTCATCGACGTTCTTGCGTACGGTGGCGGGGGTGATGCCGTGTTCCTCGTTATAGGCGATCTGCTTGGCGCGGCGGCGCTCGGTTTCGCGCAAGGCGCGCTCCATCGAGCCGGTGATGCGGTCGGCATACATGATGACGCGACCATCGGCGTTTCGCGCGGCGCGGCCGATTGTCTGGATCAGGGAGGTTTCGGAGCGCAGGAAGCCCTCTTTATCCGCGTCCAGAATGGCGACGAGGCCACATTCGGGGATGTCCAAGCCTTCGCGCAGGAGGTTGATGCCGATCAGCACGTCAAACGCCCCAAGCCGCAGATCGCGGAGAATTTCGATCCGTTCGATCGTGTCGATATCGGAATGCATGTAGCGGACCTTAATGCCCTGCTCGTGCATGTATTCGGTGAGGTCTTCGGCCATGCGCTTGGTTAGCGTGGTGACGAGGGTGCGGTAGCCATCGGCGGTGACGCGGCGCACCTCGTCCAAGAGATCATCGACCTGCATTTCGACGGGGCGGATTTCGACCTGTGGATCGAGGAGGCCGGTGGGGCGGATCACCTGTTCGGTAAAGACGCCGCCGGTTTGCTCCATTTCCCATGCTGCGGGGGTGGCGGAGACGAACACCGATTGCGGGCGCATGGCGTCCCATTCCTCGAACTTCAGCGGGCGGTTATCCATGCAGGAGGGCAGGCGGAATCCGTGTTCGGCCAGTGTGAACTTGCGCCGGTAGTCGCCGCGATACATGCCGCCGATCTGCGGCACGGAGACATGGCTTTCGTCGGCAAAGACGATGGCATTATCGGGGATGAACTCGAACAGCGTCGGTGGCGGCTCACCCGGTGCGCGGCCCGTAAGGTAGCGTGAGTAGTTTTCGATCCCGTTGCAGACCCCGGTGGCCTCCAGCATCTCCAGATCGAAATTGGTTCGTTGTTCGAGGCGCTGCGCCTCCAATAGCTTGCCTTCCTCCTCCAGCTGTTTGAGGCGGATGCCCAGCTCTGCGCGGATGCCCTTGATTGCCTGCTGCATGGTGGGGCGCGGGGTGACGTAGTGGGAATTGGCGTAGATGCGGATCTGCTCGAACGTGTCGGTACGCTGGCCGGTGAGGGGGTCGAACTCGGTGATCGATTCCAGCTCCTCGCCAAAGAATGACAGCTTCCATGCGCGGTCCTCAAGGTGGGCGGGCCAGATCTCGAGGCTGTCGCCGCGCACGCGGAAGCAGCCGCGTTGGAAGGCCTGATCGTTGCGGCGGTAGGTTTGCGCCACGAGATCGGCCATCACCTGCCGTTGGTCATACATTTTGCCAACATGCAGGTCTTGCGTCATCGCGGAGTAGGTTTCAACCGAGCCGATGCCGTAGATGCAGGAGACAGAGGCCACGATGATCACATCGTCGCGCTCCAACAGCGCCCGCGTGGCCGAGTGGCGCATGCGGTCGATCTGTTCGTTAATCTGGCTCTCTTTCTCGATATAGGTGTCGGAGCGGGGCACGTAGGCTTCGGGCTGGTAGTAGTCGTAGTAGCTGACGAAATATTCCACGGCGTTTTCAGGGAAGAAGCCTTTGAACTCGCCATAGAGCTGGGCGGCGAGGGTTTTGTTGGGTGCGAGGATGATCGCGGGGCGCTGGGTTTCCTCGATGATCTTGGCCATGGTGAA
>JAEPMR010000036.1:15511-28546 GCA_017643845.1 Marivivens sp.
TGCCAGTGCCGGTGGCCCCCAGAAGCACCTGATCGCGCTCGCCTTGCAGAATGCCGCCTGCCAGCTCTTTGATCGCGGTGGGCTGGTCGCCTGCGGGGGAAAACTCCGAGTGCATGACGAATGCCTTGCCGCCTTCGAGCTTTTCGCGCTGGGCGGGGCTGCGATGGAGCATGGGCAAATCGTCTGGGCGGTTGTTATGCATCGGGCTCTCCTGCGACTGAGCGCTAAGAATTGTGCCTAATCGCGCGTATCGCAAGGGGTGGGCAAAAAAGAAGCGGCCCGAGAGCCGCTTCAAGGTGGTTTGGTTGGGAGAGGTTGGGGTTATTCGGTGGTTTCTTCGATCGCGATTTCCGGCTGCTCGGTTTCGGGGTCGAGGCCGAGGAGGCTGAGGAATTCGGCCCAAGCCTCCTCCGAGAGGGTGTCGCTCACGAGATTGTTGTAGCTGTCGCCCTCGGCGGCTTCAGCTTCGGCGAGGAGCGTTTCGGC
The DNA here is from genome assembly GCA_017643845.1 of Marivivens sp. Classification (GTDB taxonomy): domain Bacteria; phylum Pseudomonadota; class Alphaproteobacteria; order Rhodobacterales; family Rhodobacteraceae; genus JAEPMR01. The sequence continues at coordinate 15,998 of JAEPMR010000036.1, forward strand.
ATCGCGGTAGGTTGTGACGGCGTTCAACTCGTCTTGAAGATCCGCAAGCGCCTGATCGTTGAGCGGGTCGTCGGCGACGCCATCGCCGTCGCTATCGAGAAGGGCAATCTCTGCATCAAGGTCTGTGACCAGATCCTCGTAGACCTGATTGAGGGAGTTCGTGAGTGCTTCCAGTTCCGCATCGTAGGTGGGGCTCTCGGGGTCGAGCGCTGCGAGCGCGTCTTCATATGCGGCGATCTCTTCCAAGGTGGCTTGATCGAAGTAGCCTTCAGCCGCCGCGATGTCGGCGAGCAGGTCATCGGTCGCATTCACCGCGAAATAGTAACTGGCGATGCGGCCCACCTGACTGTTGGGGGAGGCATTCATCAGCGCGTTGATATTGGCATGTGCGGCGTTCAGGCCCTTCAGCTCGGATGCAATCGCGCCACGGCCACGCTTGTCGTCGTCCTCCGTGCCCTCGTCGCCGTCAACGCTCTGCTGGCTGGCGGAAGGCTGGTTGCCGTTGCCACGGCCATTGCCATTATTGCCCTTGTTGCCACGCTCCCCGGCGCGGTCGCTGCGGTTGCCGCCGCGATTGCCGTTATTGCCGCCGTTGCCCTTGCCCTGGGCAAAGGCCTGATCTGCGGAGAGCAGGAATATACCGCCCGTTGCGGCGGGCATGAGGGCCATGGCTGAGACGCCAAGAGCCGCGAGAAATTTGCGAGAAATCGGTTTCATGTCTTTGAACCTCTGTGCGTTTGAAGGTGGCAGCGATAACAATCGGAACTCGAACGCAGGATATTGCCGCACTCGCTTAACGGGTTAATTCCGGAATGTGGCGCGACTTGGGCGGAAATCGTTCGGTTTGGGCAGAAAATTGCCAGAATCCCTGCGAGCGTCGGCGGTGGATCGCGCTTGATCCTGCCGCCGGTTTTCGGGATAAGGCGGCAACCAAGGAGTGAAGTGATGCGCGCACGAATCTATCGCCCGGCCAAGACCGCGATGTCTTCAGGCACTGCAAAGACCCGCAAATGGATCCTCGAATTTGCGCCCGCGAGTGCGCGCGAAGTCGATCCGCTGATGGGCTGGACATCCTCCGGCGACACGCAGAGCCAGGTGCGTTTGAGCTTTGACAGCAAGGACGCGGCGCTGGAATATGCCGAGGCACACGGGATTGACGCCGTGGTGCAGGAGCCCAAGAGCCGCAAACCGAACCTGCGCCAGATGGGGTATGGCGAGAATTTTGCCACCAACCGTCGCGGGGCGTGGACGCACTAACCCCTTGCCCGAGGCGGCCCCCTGCCGCTAAGTGCATGCCAGCGGTCCCGTAGCTCAACTGGATAGAGCAGCTGACTTCTAATCAGCAGGTTCGGGGTTCGAGTCCTCGCGGGATCGCCATTTTTTCATGATCTGCTACTCGATGGGTTCCGCGCCTTAGGATGTTTTCTGAGGTGGGGAGATCTAATGTCTCGATTTTTTGTGGGGTTCTCTTCATAGTTGTAACCAAGCGTCGATCAAGATCGCATAAGGACCAACTATGAGCAGCAGCCTAGATCTCCTGAGCCGCCTTGCGGTTTTGCATGGCACCGACAAATTCGGCTATCACGATTACACTCCGAACTATTTTGACGTGCTTCAGCATTTGAGTGAGGCCCCAATCCGATTGCTCGAAATCGGGGTAGGGGGGTATGGCGACGCGGATCGCGGCGGCGAGTCTCTGGCGGTATGGCGGGATTTCTTTCCCAATGCAGAAATAGTCATCGGGATTGATATCCAAAAGAAGACGCTTGATCTGGGCCCGCGGGTCAAAATTCTTCAGGGGAGTCAGGTGGATGAGGCATTTCTTGAGGAGCTTTGTGAAACACACGGACCGTGCGACGTTATTATAGACGACGGCAGTCACCGCAATGAGCATGTAGTGGAAAGCTTTCATTTACTTTACCCGAAACTGGCTGACGGCGGTATTTATATAGCGGAAGATGTACAGACGGCGTTTCATCCCAGGTTTGGCGGCTCACTTGAACTTACGCCCCCCAATTCGGTGGGTTTCTTTTCTGATTTGATGCTGGACGTGATGAAAGGGGCTTGTGACTGGCCGATCGACCGGATCGATCGGTTTCACAACATTTTTGTGGCGCATAAAACGCGACCTGAAGGAGAAACCGCCGGGCAGGTGGTGCCATCTGTCTGGGAAGATCGTCGGCTGCGGGATGCGCTATTGCGTCAGGGTGCCAAAATCGGGCTGGCGGACGGAGCCGAGGTCCCGAGTGATGTGCTGGCCGATCTCGCGGCGGCGGACATCAAACCGAACAAGCTGACTGTCAAACCGAAGTCAAAATCCTCGAGGCAGGACGTTGTCATTGCCAGGTCCAGGGATGGTAAGAGTGGGGCGGCAGTGACCAATCTCTGGGACAGTGTCACGGAGGGCGGCTTCCTAGTGGTCGCCGCTGAAGGGCTTGAGCCGTCGTTAGAGAAATTTCTCAAGACGCTGTTCGTGCAGATTGATCATAAGGAAATCAATGTGCATTTCCCTGACGCTGAGATTCTACCCGAGGCGCCGAAAACCTATTCTGCTCATGCGCTGCGTGACGGGATTATCCTCAGGCTGGGGGAAAATACGTATCCGTCGAACTTTCAGTGGACGATCGAGCATCCACGTGCGGCGGCAGCGGTCGCGCATATGGAGTCGCTTCTTGAGGAGCCCAATGCCTCGGAAACTGGGCTTTTGCAGGTTGCAGATATTCTCTATCGGCATCGGTCGCCAGAGGCTGCTCTGCCGTTTTTGGAACGTCTCAAGGCGGAAGGCTGCAGGATGCGGCGGTATTTCCAGATGATGGGGCAGCATTATATGGCCGAAGGCGCGGCAGAGCAGGCATTGCTCAATTTTGAAGCCGCGTTAGAGGCGTTCCCGAATGATCCCCAATTCGCTGCCAATCTAGGCAATAGCTATATCCGGGCAGGCCGAGTGCCAGATGCCGAGGCCCTATTTCGAACGGTTCTGGCTGCGAATGATCGGGCGCGAGGACCGATGGTCCAGCTTTCGAAACTGCTCGAACGGCGTGGTGAATTTGAAGAAGCTCTCGATCTGGCGGAGCGGTCGATTAACCTGTTCCCGCGCCACCAACGGGCGCAGCGGCTCGAAGATCTCGCAAAGTTGGCGGAGAAGGCAGGCGAGCCGGATCGAGCAGCGGCGGCATTGGAAAGGGTGCAGGACCTTGGGTGAGACGAACCATCGGACGGAGAGGCATTCACTCATGCTCCTTGCATTCGGGCAGTCGAATGCGGACGTACATGATGCAGGGCCGAGGCTCGCTGCCGATGTTGAGAACCGTTTCCCGATCGTGATGCCAAATGACGGCTACGGTATTCGCGGTTCAATGGGGCGGGAACGGACCAAAACAATTACCGGGTTTGATCATGTCTCTGAAGCGCCCGATGAGATCCAATCCCTACTTGTCTCTGCAGCCGCCAGATTGCTCCACGATTTGCCGGAGCAAAAGCCGGACAGGGTGATTGTTCGTTCCGAAGCGAAAGGAGGACGACGTTTTTGGGGCGTAAGTAAAGGTGAGATCGCAGTTGATGGTATTTTCCGAACTCTAGATGGAAGCTTTTCTCCTATTTTTTTGAGCCTGCTGAGGACAATCGACGAATGTATTATTGCGGCACGTGAGGATGGCGCGCCTATCAGAACAATCTGTATCGCTTGGTTGCATGGTGAGTCTGACCGAGCGATGGAGCGCACAGATTATATCCAAAATTTTCTGAGCCTTAGGGACGAGGTTGAGAACTTTGTAGACGAGCGGGGCGTAGAACTCAGGTGGTGCTTGGTGCAGCCTGCGGGGACCGGCGCTGATGGGCATGGTAACCGCTGGCCGAACCGACTTTCGATGATGGACCTTGCCCAGCAACATGAGAATATCGACTTGATGCTGTCCGGTTACGCTTATGAGTTGGCCGATGCCTCCCATTTTTCTGCTTTGGGGAAGCTTCGGTTGGGTGAAAACTTTGGCCGAGTTTTGGCGCAGCGACTTGCGGGCGAGCGCTCGAGTGAATTGCACCCTATACGCGCCTCACTTGAGGGGGTGCACATTCTGTTGGAATTTTCGTCCTCTCATCCATTAGTGATTGATCAGGACAGCATCCCCGCGCCCGAGCTTTCTGTTTTTGGTTTTAGTGTCGACGGATGTAGTGGTTTGTCGATCATGGACGTGGAAGTCGTCGGCGAAAAAGGGGTGCGCCTTGTTTTGGATCGCGTTCCTGAGCCGAGTTCACTGATCATAAATTATGCTTATCAGCCCTATCGCCGCGATAATCCGAACATCGCGAGAGAATACCCGGTTGGCCGAGGGTGCCTTCGGACTGAGTTCGAAGTGCAGTCGATTTTTGATCCGGGAGTGAAGCTGTATGATTGGGTGCCAGGATTTTCGGTCGCTTTTCGGGAACTGGCTGAAGGCGTTTGAAAGCTCTGGTCCAGACCAGACCTTACTCCGCCGTCCTCTGGCGCTCATAGAGGCGGAACAGGCCTAGAAGGAGGAGGAAGGCGAAGAACAGGCCGAAGAAATCTCCGATCAGGTAGCCGAGGTAGGAGGGCACGTTCGACTGGTAGGCGTAGTTTGTCAGGAGTGAGTTCAGGACCGATGCGCAGAGGCCGACGAGCATGACGCCGCGCCAGTGGGGGGCTCGGGCGGAGGCGTAGAGGTTCCAGCCGAGGCGTTTGAACAGATCGAAGGTGAAGGGAGCCACGGCGACGCCAATGAAAAGCGGTAGGAGCGTTGCCCCGGTGAAGCCGCCGATGCCGAGGAAGGCGAAATGCATGATCGCCGCGCCCGGAAGCAGGACAATCACGGCTCGCCATCCGAGCAGCCATGCGGCCAAGATACGGACGCCATGGGGAAGAAACAGCAGACTTGGGTCCGGCGCGGTCGGGGTGCCGGGGATTGTGATCAGGGCGCTTTGTGTCGGTCCGATGACCAGAATGTCCAAAGAGAAGGCCACGATGTAGGCAATCGAGCCGATGAAGGTTTCAATTGCCAGATCCCGCAAGGATCAGTCCGTCAGGATGTAGAGACCGCGTTCGCGGCCTTCGACGTGCTTGAGCAGGCCGCGCTCTTTCAGACGATCAATCGCGCGAAAGATCGTCGGGCGAGAGATCGGCGTCACCAGCGGGTGGGACATCACATCGCGCGTCGCAACCGTGTGCCGACGCTCTGCGGCCTCGGTAAAGGCGTAGAGAACATCGCGCTCGACAGCGGAGAGTTCGGAGAGGCCCAGCTCCCCTTCCATGTCCGCCAGCAGCGCGCGGACCTGCGCGAGTTTGAGATACTTTTTCATGACCAAGTATTTAGGAAGGCGGTCGGTCCGGGTCAATAGATGTCGAAACAGCGGACGCCCAGTGGCGAGACCTTGCCAAGGCTCAAACGGAGACTATTTCGCATTTTACTGTCCCGTCGGACATCACGTTGGTCGATGCGGGGGCAGCACTCCTCATAAGTATCACTATGACACTTCTCTTGAACGTCCGATCTGCCTGTTCGGGCGGGTGTCGGGGCCGATATGGCGTTCTAGCCTTTGCAAGGATGCGTTGATTTCCAATCGCAGAGTGCAAACAGGATGGAACGGGACGAATGATTAAGGATCATATTGATGTGAATTTGCGCGGGCGGCTGCTGCTTGCCGCCGGTGGCGTGGCGCTTTTGAGTGCGTGTAACGTGAACGTGGATGCGAGCGGGTCGACGTTTAATACTGATACCGCGCTTAATTTTGACGGGACAACCGTCGGCGTTGGCAGCGGTTCGGTGACAGGGAGCTCTGGCGGGTCCGGCAGTTCGGGTGGTTACGGCTATGACGCGGATGATTGGGATAGCGATTCTGATGATGATGCCGACCTCGACTTCGATGATGCATCGGATTTCTTTGGCGGATCGAGCGGGCCTGACGTCGAAGTCCGATTTGGAGATGGAAGCGGTGTCTATTTCTTGGACGATCAGTCGAATTGGGCAGCTGACCCGAACGGCGGAGGAAGCACGATGACCTCGTCGGGGACACCCACAGCGATTGGATCAATTGCAGGCGGAACATGGTATTACAACACGGGTACCCGTGATGGCGAGCGTGTGAGCTACTATTATTGGGAAGAGAACTATACCTCCGACCCGCGGTGGATGGCGCTGATCATCGACGACTCGACTGATGAGGTCGTTGATATTTGGGCGACCGCGTCTAAAGGCACAAGTTCTACCCTTCCGAGTGGTGCTGTTAGCTATTCCGGCTCGACTGTGACCATTCTACGCGATGAGGGAGAGACGCCCTACTTTGGCACCTTCAGCCTGAACGCAGATTTCGCGTCGCGCACCGCAACAATTTCGATTGATGCGGGGATTGTTTCGCTGGGTGGCCGTGGGCTGCGCATTGATCCCGGAACAGGGGAGCTTTCGGGTGACCTCACGATCTACAACGGTGAGCGGGAAGCGCCGGCTGCTCTGAACGGCCAGTTCTCCGGCGGTGGTGGATACTACTACGACGACGGCGAAGTCAGCGGCATCTATTACGATACGATTGGCGATAGTCCATCACTCGTCGGCGGGTTTGTCGGGTCCGAGTAGGCTGATTACTTCCGCGGCGGCCGGGTTCGGCCGCCGCGTTTCTATTTTCAAAGATGATTGTTCGAGATGTTTTACAGGTTTGGAAAACTGCCTGCCATTGTGATGGCGGCTTTCATCGGGATTTGGGGTGCGGACGCTGAGGCGGACGAGGGGGTGGCGACGGCTCCGTCGGGTCAGCTCTGTCTTTCGGCCTCTGGGGATGCGCGGCTTGCGAATTATTGCCTGATCAATGAGATCAAACGGGATCATCTGACCGATCCGCGTGGCATTCTGACGACGGACGGGCGGCTGAAGAAGGCCGGTTTTGAGGAGGGTTTGGGCTTTCCCGGTGCGCTGCCGAAAATGGAGACGGACCTCACGGTGACGCCGATCCTGTCCTATTCACGCAATGTGAATGGCGGGAACAATTCAGAGGAGTTGACGCTGGGTTTTCTGACGTTCGAGACCGACCCCGAATTGCTGCGTAAGGCTGGTATACTGGTGGGCGGGAGCGTGCGGGCAAGCGGCCTTTACCGACTGGGCGGTGGCGATACGGTGACGGGCGCGGCGAGTTTCAGCGCGTCGCGAGCGCCGCAGCACGGCTCGGAGGTCATCGGGCAGAGCCAGCAGCTGTGTTACCAGAACTACATGGGCGAGAACACATTCGCCAATTTCTGCGGTGCTCGGTCGGTCACACGCTATGAGCTGAGCGAGAGCCGCCAACGGAGCCTGACGGCCGGGATCACGCGCTATTTCCAGACGGCACCGCGCCGATACACGGGGCTGGGGGCGCAGATCGAGCGGGTTTACAGCGGGGATTCGGCGGTGACGTCGCTTGGCTTTGCTGCGCGTCAGAAGACGCGGGCAGGGGACGAGATCGGGCTGACGGCCTCTTTCGGATTTCCGCTCAGCGGCCAGCATGTGCAGCGGTTCGGGCTGCAGGCAAGTTATACCACGAAGCTGAATGATCGCGCGCTGACGCTTTCGGCGGGGCTGCAACGGGCCTATGGGAGCCAGATCTTCGGTATTGCGCGAGAGGATCGGGGCTGGTCGCTGCAGGCAAGCTATGCGCTGAGTGACGCGCTTTCGGTGCAAGTGGGGTACCGGCGCAACGACAGCAGTATCGACTATTTCGACGAGCGCGCGCCGGTGATTGGCATCTCGTTCGAGCCGTTGCGGTGGTGAAAAGCAAAACACCCGGGCGATGCCCGGGTGTTTCTGTTGCGTGAGTGATCCGCTTATTGCGGGATGTCGCCGGAGATGCCTTCGACGTAGAAGTTCATGCCCAGCAGGGTGCCGTCATCGGCGGTCTCGCCTTCGGCGAGCCAAGCGCTGCCGTCCTGCTTGTTAATCGGGCCTGTGAAGGCGTGGTATTCACCGGAGGCCAGGCTGTCGCGCAGGGCTTCGGCGGAGGCTTTCACGTCTGCCGGAACAGCGGAGGAAATCTCGCCGATGCCGACCATGCCCGGGCCGATGCCATCCCAGGTATCGGTGCTTTCCCATGTTCCGTCGATGACGGCCTGGGTGCGCGCGATGTAGTAAGGTGCCCAGTTGTCGATGATCGAGGACACGCGCGGCATGGGAGCGTATTCGCCCATGTCGGAGGCCTGACCGAAGGTGTAGACGTTACCAGCCGCCTGTGCCGCCGCCTGAGGCGCGGTGGAGTCGGTGTGCTGGAGGATCACGTCAGCGCCCTGTTCGATGAGCACGGAGGCGGCTTCGGCTTCTTTCGCCGGATCAAACCATGTGAAGGCCCAAACGATCTTGAACTCGACGTCGGGGTTCACTTCCTTGGCGTGGATATAGGCGGAGTTGATGCCGCGGATTACTTCCGGAATTGGGAAGGAGCCGATGTAGCCGATGATATTGCTCTCGGTCAGCTGGCCTGCGATGTGGCCCTGAACCGCGCGGCCTTCGTAGAAGCGGGCGGAGTAGGTGGACACGTTATCGGCACGCTTGTAGCCGGTGGCGTGTTCGAATTTCACATCGGGGAACTTGGCCGCGACGTTGATTGTCGGGTCCATGTAGCCGAAGGAGGTGGTGAAGATCAGATCCGCGCCGCCGAGCGCCATCTGTGTCATCACGCGCTCTGCATCGGGGCCTTCCGGCACGCTTTCAACGAAGACGGTTTCGACGGCATCGCCGAAGTGCTCTTCGACGGCGAGGCGGCCTTCGTTATGTTCGTAGGTCCAGCCGCCGTCGCCGACGGGGCCGACATAGACGAAGCCGACCTTGGTCACGTGGCTGTCGGCGATGGCAGCCGTCGACATGCCAAGCGCGACCGTGGCGCCGGTCAGGATTGATTTAAGGTTCATACTGATACTCCCTGTTGGTGGTCTTTGGTCGCCTCAACGCGAGGCATGGAAGATCTTGCCAAGCGATCCCGGCGCACGTCCGGCTGACATAATGACAAGAACAATGATGGTCGCAAGGTATGGCGACATGGAAAGATATTCGACGGGGATGGCAAGCCCCGCTGCCTGAAGGTTCAGCTGCAGCACAGTCACGCCGCCGAAGAGATAGGCACCAAGCAAAAGACGGCCTGGCTTCCAGCTCGCAAATACCACGATAGCAAGGGCAATCCAGCCTGCGCCTGCTGTCATGCCTTCGGTCCACTGCGGGACTCGGACGAGGCTGATATAGGCGCCGCCGAGTCCTGCGCAGGCACCGCCGAACGCGATGGCGAGGAAGCGGATGACGATCACGTTATAGCCGAGCGCATGGGCGGCATCGTGATTTTCGCCGACCGCACGGAGAATCAGCCCTGCGCGAGAATATTTCAGAAATGCCCAGACCGCGGCGACGATCAGCAGTCCGACATAGACCATCGGGTCATGCTGGAAAACGATCGGGCCGATGACGGGAATATCCCCCAGAAGCGGAATATCCCAATCGGGGAAGTTCGGGGCTTTGATGCCGTTATAGCCCTGCCCGATGAGTGCCGAGAGGCCGAGGCCGAAGAGGGTCAGCGCGAGGCCTGTTGCAACCTGATTGGAGAGGAGAAGCTGGGTCAGCACCGCGAACAGGAGCGAGAGGCCTGCGCCGCCGAGTGCGGCGCAGACAAAGCCGAGCCATGGCGAGCCGGAGTGATAGGCCACGACAAAGCCGCAGACGGCGCCCGTGATCATCATGCCCTCGACGCCGAGGTTCAGCACGCCCGCGCGTTCGACGACCAGTTCGCCAATCGCGGCGAGCAGGATCGGGGTGGAGGCCACCATCAGCGACGCCAAGAGCAGGATCGGGTTGATCGAAGAGAAATCCATTACGCGGCCTCCGACTTGGCAAGAACGATGCGGTAGTTGGTCAGCACATCCACGGCGAGGAGGAAGAACAGAAGCATCCCCTGAAAGAGCTGGATCGCTGCTCCGGGTAGGCCGAGGGTGAGCTGGGCGATCTCGCCGCCGATGTAGGTCAGCGCCATCAGGAGCGCTGCCAAGAGGATTCCGACAGGATGCAGCCGCCCGAGGAAGGCCACGATGATCGCGGTGAAGCCGTAGCCCACGTTAAAATCAATCGAGACCTGACCGGACGGGCCAGCGACCTCGAACAGGCCAGCCGCCCCGGCCAGCGCACCGGAAAGTCCCATGCAGATCAGCACGAGCCGCTTGGGGTTCACGCCGGAGAAGGCTGCGGCCTTGGGGCTTTGCCCTGCGAGGCGGACATTGAAGCCGAACATATGCCGCGAGAGCGCGATATAGGCGAAGATCACAGCGATGAAGGCAAAGACAACGCCCCAGTGCATCCCTGTACCGGAGATCAGTTCGAGGTTTTGGCTCGACGTGATCTGGCTGAGGTTGCGGCTGCCAGGGAAGCCCATGCCCTCGGGATTGCGCAAGAGCCCGAGGGACATCGAGGCAAGGAGCTGCTCGGCCACATAGACCAGCATCAGAGAGACAAGGATTTCATTGGTGCCGAAGCGCACACGCAGGAAACCGGGGATCAGCGCCCAGAGCATGCCGCCTGCAAAGCCTGCGATGATCATCAGGGGGAAGATCAGCCAGCGGGCCTCCATCGGGTAGAAGGCAAGCCCCACCGCCGCGCCGCAGATGGCGCCGATGATATACTGGCCCTCGGCGCCGATATTCCAGACACCGGCACGGAAGCCAAAGGACAGGCCAATGGCGATGAGCATCAAGGGGCCGGCTTTGACCAGAAGTTGCGGCAGCGAGTAGCTGGCGAACTGGCCGAACATCGGATCCCAGAAAATGGTGCGAATGGCGACGAGGGGATCTTTGCCCAGTGCGGCAAAGAGGATCCCGCCGACCACCATGGTGATCGCGACCGCGAGGAGCGGGGTTGTGTAGGTCCACACCTGTGAGGGCTGGGGTCGTTTCTCAAGCCTCAACATGGGCCACCTCCATATCATGAGCGCCGCCGAGCATCAGGCCGATCTCTTCGACCGTCAGGCCTTGGGCGGGGCGCGGGGCCGACAGGGCACCGCCGTTCAGGGCGGCGAAGCGGTCGGAGATTTCCATCAATTCGTCGAGGTCTTGGGAAATGACCACGACGGCGGCGCCGTCGGCGGCCAGATCAAGGAGCGCCTGCCGGATCGCGGCGGCGGCGGAGGCATCAACGCCCCATGTGGGCTGGTTGACCACAAAGACACGCGGTTTTTGCATGATCTCGCGGCCGATGACGAATTTTTGCAGGTTGCCGCCGGACAGCGACCGCGCCGCATTTTCGGGGCCGGGGGTGCGGACATCGAAGGCCTTGATGACGTCTTCGGCGAAGCTGCGGGCCTTGTGCCACTGAACGAAGCCGTTCTTGGTCAGCCCCATGCGGACGGTGCCGGTGAGGGTGGCGTTTTCGGTCAGGCTCATATCCGGGGCGGCGGCGTGGCCGTTGCGCTCTTCTGGTGCGGCGCAGAGGCCAAGCGCGCGGCGGGCATTGGGCATCAGGTGGCCGATTGACTGGCCGTCGAGCGAGACCATGCCCGCGCCGGTGCGCATTTCGCCGGAGAGAGCAGCGACCAGTTCATCCTGACCGTTGCCTGCGACACCGCCGATGCCGAGCACCTCGCCCGCGCGGACGTCGATGGAGATGTCCTTGAGCGCGGTGCCGAAGCGGTGCGGTGCGGGGGCGGAGAGCGACTTGATCGAGAGCACAACTTCGCCGGGGTCTTTGGCCTCGCGCTCGGGGGTGTGGAGGGTGGAGCCGACCATCATCTCGGCCATTTCGCGGGCCGAGGTTTCGCGCGGATCGCAGGTGCCGACGACCTTGCCCAGACGCAGGATCGTGGCGCTTTCGCACAGGGCGCGGATCTCTTCGAGCTTGTGTGAGATGTAGAGGATGGCGGTGCCCTCGGAGGAGAGGAGCCGAAGCGTCTCAAAGAGGATTTCGACCTCTTGCGGGGTGAGCACGGAAGTGGGCTCGTCCATGATCAGAAGCTTGGGGTCTTGGAGAAGGCAGCGGATGATCTCGACCCGCTGGCGCTCACCGGCGGAGAGATCACCGACAATGCGCGCGGGATCAAGCGGCAGGCCGTATGTTTCGGACACTTCGCGGATACGGTCGGCCAGATCGCCCATTGCGGGCGGATTTTCCATGCCGAGGGCGATATTCTCGGCCACGTCGAGCGCATCGAACAGCGAGAAGTGCTGGAACACCATCGCGATGCCCGAGGCGCGGGCGGAGCGTGGTTCGGCAGGCGCGAAGGGCTTGCCCTCAAGCGTCATGGTGCCGCTGTCGGGCTTGACGAGGCCGTAGATCGTTTTGACCAGCGTGGATTTTCCCGCGCCGTTTTCGCCCAACAGCGCGTGGACTTCGCCTTTGCCGATCTGGAAGGAGACATCGCTGTTTGCGACGACCCCGGGATAGGCCTTGGTCAGGCCGTCGAGTTCAAGCAGTGTCTCTCTCACCGGACATAGTCCCCCTGTTAACTGTTTGTTTTTGCACCTGTCTGAGCAGGCTTGTTGCTACCCCGAGCGCGATGGCGTGCGGGTGTTTTCCTAATGACGGGTCCCCGATGGGGCAAGCGATACGGGCAATT
>JAEPMR010000037.1 GCA_017643845.1 Marivivens sp.
GCTGGCCTATGAGCCGACGCTGACGATTTTCGACACGCCGCCGCTGCTGGCCGGGGATGATACGCTGGGGTTCCTCAATCAGGTGGACGCGGTGCTCTTGATCGGCGCGGTGGAGACCAGTTCGATCAAGGAAATCGACATTTGCGAGCGCCAGATTGCGGAGCATACGAATGTGCTGGGGGTCGTGCTGAATAAGTGCCGCTACGTCGATCAGGGGCATGAATACGGCTATTACGACTATGCCTGAACCGCGTGCCGCAGCGGAGGGCGGGCCGATCCTGTCGATCATTGTGGTGAGTTACAATACGCGGGAGATGACGCTCGCCTGTCTGCAGTCGATTTCGGAGCAGACGCAGCTGCCTCATGAGGTGATCGTGATCGATAACCGGTCTGACGATGGATCGGCAGATGCGATTTCTGCGGCGTACCCGGATCATCGGCTGATACGGGCCGAGCGAAATCTGGGATTTGCCGCAGCGAACAATCTGGCGGCGCGAGAGGCGCGGGGTGATTTTCTGCTGTTGCTGAACCCTGATACGCTCGTGCTACGCGGCGCGCTGGACCGGCTGGTGGCCTTCGCCCGCAAGCGGCCAGAAGCCCGGATCTGGGGCGGGCGCACGCTCTATGCTGACGGACGATTGAACCCAGGCTCGTGCTGGGGGCGCATGACGGTTTGGAGCCTCGCAAGTTATGCGCTGATGTTGAATACGCTGTTTCCGCGATCAGCGGTGTTCAATCCTGAAGGCTATGGAGGCTGGGCGCGCGATACCGAAGGAGCGGTGGATATTGTTTCGGGTTGCCTGTTGTTGATGCGGCGTGAGGACTGGGGAGCGCTGGGCGGGTTTGCGCCTGCGTTCTTTATGTATGGGGAAGATGCAGACCTGTGCCTGCGGGCGCGGGCGGAGCTGGGAGCGCGCCCCGTGATTACACCTGATGCCGAGATCATACATTATGGCGGCGCGTCCGAGGCGATTAGAGCTGACAAGATGGTGCGGCTGCTTACCGCGAAGGTGAGCCTGATCCAGCGTCATTTTCCCAACTGGCAGCGGGCGCTGGGGCTGCGGCTGCTGAAAGCGGGCGTGAACAACCGCCGTCGGATTGCTGTCTGGTCGCGCGGGCGGTTGGCGCGTGGGGGAGCGGCGGAATGGGCCGCGATCTGGGCGCGGCGGACGGAATGGGAGCGGGGATTTGGCTGAGCGCGCGCTGAGTGTTTCGGTGGTGATCCCGCATCTGAATGCGCCCGAGGCGCTGGCGAAATGTCTGGATGGCATTCTGGCTGGCAAATGCGTGCCGGACGAGATTTTCGTTGTCGACAACGGATCCGAGGATATGCCCGATGCGGTCTGTGAGCGTGACGCAAGAATACGCCTTTTGCGGGAAACAGAACCGGGGCCGGGGCCCGCGCGAAATACCGGGAGTGCCGCGGCGTGCGGCGATATCCTCGCCTTTATTGATTGTGACTGCGTTCCAGATGAGAATTGGCTGGCGGTCGCGATGCGGGAGATGGCGCGGGAGGGGGCTGCCATTTTGGGCGGGGCAGTGGAGGTGCTGCCACGTGATCCCGCGCGGCGGAGCGCACTGGAAGCCTATGAAGCGCAATTTGCTTACCGGATGGACCGCTATGTGGCGGAGCAAGGGTTTACCGGCACCGGCAATATGATTGTGCGGCGGGACGTATTTGAGGCGGTCGGCCGGTTTGCGGGGATCACCGTTGCGGAAGATCGTGATTGGGGCCATCGGGCGCGGTCGATGGGATACACGCTGCGCTATTGTGGGGAGATGGTCGTCTATCATCCCGCGCGGCGGTGTTTTGCACAACTGGCCGCAAAATGGGGCCGACAGCTTGCGCATGACTACAATGCTGCGCGAAAGCGGGCGGGCGGGCGGCTGCGTTTCGCGCTGAAGGGGGTGCTGTTGCTGGCCTCTCCGATAGCAGAAATTCCAAGCGTTATTGGAAGCCCGCGCTTGACGGGCGGGCGGGAACGGCTGGGAGCCTTCGCTGTACTGACGCGCATCCGCTGGCATCGGGCCTGGACTATGGCGCGGCTGGTCGCGGGGGCGGATCCCGGACGACTCACGAAAGCCTGGAACCAGAGCGGCACCAAATAGGGCAAAAATTGGGCAGGCCTGGCCTCGATTTTGCCCCATTGCGGGTGCACCTTAGACATCAATCAACCTCGAATGGAAAAGAGTTAACTCATTTGGGTAGCTCGCTAATCCATAAGGGTTGGTCGCATTGAGGTGGCACGCAGGACCGCCGTTAATAAAAATACGCGCAAAGCACAGAGGCAGATATGGTACTTGGATTTCTACTAATGGCGCTGATTACCGGCTTTATGGGGGCATTGGCTGTTTTGATGTCCGGCGGAAGCCTGATCCTTGCAACGGTGGTCTATGGGGCCGTCGGAGCCGCGTTTATCCTGATGCCGTTTTTTGCGTCAGTGGTCTGGCAGGCGATTCTACCTCCGGTTCCACGTGCCGCGAGCGAATTTCCAGCAGAATAAGCGCAATCGCTACCATAGGACGATCAACCGGACTGTTTCCTTAGGGGAGACAGTCAACTTTTGCGTGTGATATTGTCTGCAAATATTATCCATTAGAGTAGGTAAGTCACCGTAACGTATATAAAAATTTTGCTTTCCTAGCCAAATTGTGTCAACAATAGGGCATGTTTGTCAGGTCTTACGATTCCAGTTGGGGGAATTGCGGGGCCAATGAGACGGTAGCTTGGTTGGGGGCATGACTATGTTTAACGTAAAAAAACTGCTTATTGCGGGGGGTGCGGCCGCTGTAACCGCTATAGGGTCCAGCGCGTATGCGGCTGGGGCCGGAGAGACCGAGCTTTGCCCGGATTCTGGGTCGTACGATCGTACATTTTCGCTGAGTTTCGCCGAGACTGGCAATAATTGCTATTACTGGAACTCCGGTAATGATGCGAATGACACGACGTTCCAAACTAAAATGGTTACGGATTTTGGGTCTGAATATGGTGTCATCGACAAGACCGAAGAGGGAAGCCTTTCATCCGGCATTCTGTCCGGTCTGAACGGGTATATTGATGGTGAGAGCTATCCGATTTCGTTTACCATCGATCTGACAGGGCTGCGGAATGCCATTCTGGTGTTCAAAAGCAGCAACAACCTGAACCCTGCTTATGCTGCGTTCTTGATTGATGATTTCGATGGAATTGCAAACGGGACTTTTGGCATGGATCCAGCGAAGGGGCTGTCGCATGTGACGCTCTATGCCAACGTGCCGCTGCCAGCGTCGATCCTGATGTTGATTGCAGCTCTGGGCGGGCTGGCGCTGGTTGGCCGTCGCCGCGAGACACCGGCCGCCGCGTAAGCGGGCAAGGCTAAGCTATCGAGAAGGGCGCTGCAGAAATGTGGCGCTCTTTGCTTTTGTGGGATCAGGGCTTTTGCGGGGTCAGGTTCCGGCGGTGACGGGCTGATCGAGATATTGCAGCGGCGCTGTTCCATCCTTGGCCGCCGCATGGACGGCGGCACGGGCGAGGAACGCGCCCGCTCTGGTGACGTCTTCTTTTGCGGTCATGATGCCGGACCGGAACAGCTCCAGGATCGGGACCGTTTCCTTTGAAAAGACATCGAAGTCGGTGCCGATGGTGCGGCCTGCGTCTTCGAAACCGGCAATCGCAGCCATGGTGGCGTTCGGTGAGGCGGTCATCAGCCCGTCAATATCGGGATGCTCTTCGAGAATGTCCCGCACGCGGGCGCGAATTTCGGTGCGGTGGTGGTCAATCGTGACATCATCGGGGGTGATCAGATCGACGCCGAGATCTTTGGCCGCCGAGTTGGCGCCGCGGAACATTTTCTGTGCATAGTTCTGCACGCGCGGAGGCGCGAGGTGAAGGATGCGCCGCCGCCCGTGCGCGGCGAGCTGTGCCACTGCGATGCGACCGAAGGCTTCGTTGTCGTAGTCGAAATAGGGGTGCTGGTCCGACCAGACGGTGCGCCCGTGGGTGGCAAAGGGGAAGCCGCGCTCCATCAGGAATTTGACGCGCGGGTCCTCGGGTAGGGTGCGGTTCATAATGATCGCATCGGCGGTGCCGTTCTGGACGATGTAGCGGATCGTTTTCATCGGGTCTTCGTCCGAAAAGTTGGGCGTGACCACGAGGTGATAGGGCGTCCCACGCAGACCTTCGGCGATCGAGGTCATCAGGCGGGATGTGAGGTTCAACACGTCGTTTTGCGTGGAGATGACAAGGCCGATCACATTTGTGCGCCCGGTGCGGAGGCGGACGCCGGCGCGGTTCGGGATGTAGCCGATCTCGTCCGCGATCTTGCGGACGCGCTCTTTGGTTTTCTCGCTGATGTCTGGGGCGTCGCCGAGTGCGCGGGATACTGTCTGCACAGCGAGGCCGCTGATTTCGGCGATTGTCTTTAGCGTCGGGCGAATCAGCGCCTGCTTTTCGCTATCGGCTTTGCTGGAGCGGTCATTGGTCGTCATGGTCTCAGGTCTGCTTCTTTCTGGTCCGCCCGGCATGCAAGATAACGGTATTTAACCGATATTTTTGCATTTGGCACCTCCCTTACGGCTATTCCGCACGATCAATTGCGAGGAAAAGATTTATATTGAAAATATATCTGTAACGTTATAGGTCAATCTGTAACGTTACAGAAAAGGGAGGTTTCTACCGTGCGTTATGTCTCAATTCTTACCTCGGCTGCGGTTGCCGCAGTGGTTGCCGGTTCTGCGGCTGCCCAAGGCGCCCATGAGCAGGGGGGCACGCTGACCGTGCCGATCATCACCGCGACTTTCGTGGAAGATTTTAACCCGTTCTCTGCCGCGCAGATCGAATTGCAGCGCGGCACGATGTTCGAGCCGCTCTTCGTGCACAATGCGATGCAGGGGGAGATCAACTGGCGTCTGGCCGAGAGCTTTGAATATGGCGAAGACCTGATGTCGTGGACGGTAACGCTGAAGGACGGGCTAACATGGTCCGATGGCGAAGCGCTGACGGCTGAGGACGTGGCGTTTTCGCTCAACCTTGGTTCGGAAGATGCCGCTCTCGACAAATCGGGCAAGTGGTCTGACGGGCTGATCAAGTCGGTGACGGCGACGGATGACCGGACGGTCGTCGTCGAGTTCACCCGTCCTGATGCCACGTTTGACTGGTATCTCGAAGAGGCATGGATCGTGCCTGAGCATGTCTGGGCTGGCGTCGAGGACAAGCTGACCTTCAAGAACCCGAATCCGGTTGGATCCGGTCCGATTACCGAAGTTGTTACCGTGCGCGACAACCAGATCGAGATTTGCCGCAACCCGCATTACTACAAAGCGGATCAGGGGCTGCCCTATCTGGATTGCATCAAGTTCCGTCAGTATTCGGACAACTCCCAGATCCAGCCGGCGCTGATGGCGGGGGAGATCGACTGGGGTTCCAACTTCATCGCTGATATCGACAAGACCTATGTGGAGCCGAACCCGGAGAACCACGGCTACTGGTATCCGGCGAACGACCTGATCAACATCTACCTGAACACGCGTGAAGCGCCGTTTAGTGATATTGCCTTCCGTCAGGCCTTCTCGATGGCGCTGGACCGCGACACGATCGTCGATCTGGCAGCATACGGCTACCCGACGCCGGAGCGTCATGTCACGGGGCTGGGCGAGTTCTTCAAGACCTACTTCAATGATGAAGTGAACGCGAAGTACGACTATCTGGCCGAATACAACCCCGATGCCGCCAATGCGCTTCTGGATGAAGCGGGCTACGCGGATGTGGACGGTGACGGCTACCGCGAAAACCCGGATGGCAGCCCGATCGACTTTGGTATTCATGTAGTGAACGGCTGGACTGACTGGGTGCAGTCGGTGCAGATGACCACCGAATACCTTGCCGAGATCGGTATCAAGGCGCGCACCGAGGCGGTTGACTGGTCTGTTTATGACAGTGCGCTGAAGGAAGGCACCTATGAGGCGTCGATCAACTGGTCCGTGACCAACAATGTTGATCCGATCCTTGCCTATCGCGATTACTTCCATCCGGCACGGGAAGGGCAGAGCTGGCACACCAACCATGGCAAGGCATCTGCCGAGATGGGTGCGCTGGTGGATGAATACGGCCAGACCGCAGATGCGGAGCGCCGTTCGGAAATCCTCGCTGAGCTGATGGACTACACGGGTGAGCAGCTGGCCTTCGTGCCGCTCTTCTCGAACCCGACGTGGTACCAATACAATGCGACCCGCGTAGGTGGCTGGCCGACTGAGGCGAACCAGACAGTGCAGCCGGTGTTCTATTCTGCCGGACGCAAGCTCTTGGTCTTTGAAGGCCTTTACGCGAAGTAACACGCCGCTGGCGTGATGGGGACAAAGCGCGTGCGCGCTTTGTCCCGCCCCGCGCGGCCCCTTCGGGTGGGTGGCGCAGCAAAAACCTCATATCGAAAGAGACAGGGCGATGGCGTTTCTCATCCGGCGACTGGCCTTCTATGTGGTGGCCATATTCGTGGCGATTACTTTCAATTTCATCATGCCGCGGCTGATGCCCGGCGATCCGGTCGATGCGCTGTTCGCTGCTGCTGGCGGGCGGATGCCGATCGAGACACTCGAAGCCTACAAGGAAATGCTGGGCTTCACTGACGGGCCGCTCTGGGTGCAATATCTGCAATACCTCAAGAGCATGGTGACGATGGACCTTGGCCCCGCGATCATGCTGTTCCCAGTGCCGGTGACCGAAGTTTTGGGCAATACGTTGCCCTGGACGGTGGGTCTGGCGGGGCTGGCGACGCTGGCGTCTGTGTCGCTGGGCTGCTTCATCGGGCTGTATGCCTCTTACAACCGCGGTGGCTTCGTTGACCGGTTCGTTCCGTTCTTCTGGCAATTCGTGGCATCGATGCCGCAGGCGGTGACCGCGCTGTTTGTGTTTTTCATCTTCGCGCTGACATTGAAGTGGTTCCCGCTCGGGTTTGGTGCGAACCCTGACCTCGATCCTGGATTCAACTGGCCCTACATCAAGAGCATTTTGCACCATGCGGTGCTGCCAATGGTGACGCTGCTTGTGTCGATGCTGGCGACGTGGATTTTTACCATGCGCAACGCGATGGTGAATGTTCTGGGTGAGGATTACATCACCATGGCGAAGGCCAAGGGGCTGGAATCGCGCCGGATCATGACCCATTACGCCGCGCGCAACGCCATCCTTCCGGTGGTGACGGCTGTCTCTATGGCGCTGGGATTTGCCGTGGCGGGGCAAGTGTTTATCGAAACCGTCTATAACTATCCGGGCGTTGGTCAGCTGATCATCAAATCGGTTGGCGCACGGGATTATCCGCTGATGCAGGCCTGTTTCCTGCTGATCGTCCTGTGTGTGCTGATCGCAAATTTCATCGCCGACATGCTCTACGTCTGGCTCGATCCGCGGCTGCGCGGTTGAGGGAGGAGACATCATGAAAACCCTGAAACGCTATGCCGCCGGTTTGATCCGGTTCTATCGCGGAAACCCTGCGGGGATTATCGGAAGCTCTATCGTCGCGCTGATCCTGGTCGCGTGCCTTGCCGCGCCGGTGCTGACAGATAAAGACCCCAACAAGCGCGTCGCGCGGGGGCATCAGCCGCCGAGCGCTGAGCTGGTATTTGGCTCCACCCGTGCGGGCAAGGATATCTATACACAGGTGCTTTATGGCGGGCGGGTGTCGCTGATGGTGGCGTTCTCTGCTGCTGCGGTGACCACGGTGATCGCGCTCGCGGTCGGGGTGTCGTCTGGCTATTTCGGCGGACGGATCGACGAGACGTTGATGGCGGTCACCAATGTGATGCTGGTCTTCCCGCAACTGCCGCTCCTCATCATATTAGCGGCGTTTCTGGGGCAGGTGGGGCCATTGGTCATCGCGATGATCCTCGGGCTCACGTCTTGGCCGTGGGGCGCGCGGGTGATGCGAAGTCAGACGCTGGCGCTGCGGAAAAAGGAATTCATTACCGCGGCCGAAGTCATGGGGGAGTCGCGCTGGCGGATTATCGTGGTGGAGATCATCCCGAACCTGATCAGCCTTGTGGCGGGGATGTTTGTGGGCACGTCGCTCTATGCCATCGGCGCGCAGGCGGGGCTTGAGTTCCTCGGGCTGGGCGATCCGACCGTGGTGAGCTGGGGCACGATGCTCTACTGGGCGCAGTCCAGTGCGGCGTTCCTCGTCGGCGCATGGTGGGATTTTGTCGTCCCGGGAACGGTCATCGCGCTCGTGGGCGGGGGATTGGCGTTGATCAACATCTCGATTGATCAGGTGTCGAACCCGAAGCTGCGCACCGGTCGTTATCTGAAAATCTGGCGCCGGATGAAGGCCGAAACCGAAGCCAAGCGCAGGGAGGCATGAGCATGGCGGATGACGTTCTACTCGATGTGCGGGGGCTGTCGGTCGATTATGTGACCGACAACGGAAACGCCCGCGCGGTGAATAATGTCTCTTTGCAGATCCGCCCCGGTGAGACGCTGGGACTGGCCGGAGAGTCCGGCTGCGGCAAGAGCACGCTGGCCTTTGCCATCTCCAACCTGCATGCGGCACCGGCGCTGGTAAGTGAGGGGCAGATCCTGTTCGAAGGGCGTGATGTGCTCGCGATGTCGGATAAGGAACTGCGGGATTTCCGCTGGAACAAGGCTTCGATGGTGTTTCAGAGCGCGATGAATGCGCTCAATCCGGTCATCACAATCGGCGAGCAGATCATCGACGTTATCCTTGCCCATAAGACCGTGACCCGCAGTGAGGCATGGGCGCGGGGCGAGGAACTTCTGGATACAGTGGGGATCCACCCGTCGCGGATGAAAAGCTATGCGCATCAGCTATCCGGTGGGATGCGGCAGCGGGTGGTGATCGCCATTGCGTTGGCGTTGCGGCCCAAACTGATCATCATGGATGAGCCGACCACGGCGCTGGATGTGGTCGTGGAGCGGGAGATCATGGACGAGCTGTATTCGCTGAAAGAGGAATACGGTTTTGCCATTCTTTTCATCTCGCATGACCTGTCGCTGATGGGGGAGATCGCGGACCGGATCGGCATCATGTATGCCGGTCGGCTGGTGGAGATCGGTGCGGCGGCGGATGTGCTGGAGCGCCCTGACCATCCCTACACCAAGGGGCTTGTGCGGTCCTTCCCGACGATCCACGGGCCGAAGGTGCGGCTGGAAGGGATACCGGGGCACCCGCCAAACCTGCTGGAATTGGGAGCAGGGTGTCCTTTTGGTGAGCGGTGCGCCAATCGCATTGCCCGGTGTGATGCCCAAGTGCCCGCATTAGAGGCGCTGGGTGGCAAGCGTGTGGCCTGCCACAGCCCCGAACGTGAGGAGGCCATCGCATGAACATGAGCGATACGCCGAAAGTGCCGAGCAAGCTGGAGGTCGAGGATCTGGTGATTGACTTCCGCACCGGCGGGAGCCTGTTCAACCCGTCCATTCTGCGGGCGGTGAGCGAAGTGAGCTTTGAGCTGACGACAGGGCAGGCGCTGGCGATTGTGGGGGAAAGCGGTAGTGGGAAAAGCACCGTCGCGCGCGCGCTTTGCAGGCTCTATACGCCATCTGCGGGGCAGGTGCGACTGGACGGGGTAGATGTGAACGCGGCCGAGACGAGCGCCAGCCAGCGTGACTATGCCCGCGACGTGCAGATGATCTTTCAGGATCCGTTCGGCTCGCTCAATCCGGTGCATACGATCCGCCATCATCTGAAGCGCCCCGTAAAAATCCACAATCCCGGTCTGAATGCCGATGAGGTGGAAGCGCGGGTGATCGAGCTGATTGAGCGCGTTGGGTTATCGCCTGCCAAGCAGACTGCGGACAAGTTTCCTTATGAGCTGTCCGGCGGGCAGAAGCAGCGTGTTGCCATTGCGCGCGCGCTTGCGGTGGGTGCGCGCTACATTCTGGCGGATGAGCCGATCTCGATGCTGGATGTCTCGATCCGGCTGGGCATTCTGAACCTGATGGATGACATGAAGCGCGACGGGATCGGCTTTATGTATATCACCCATGACATCGCCACGGCGCGATATTTCGCGGAGCGGACTGCCGTGATGTATGTGGGTCATATGGTGGAATGGGGCGATAGTGACACCGTGACCCAAAACCCCCAGCACCCCTACACGCAACTCTTGATCAGTGCGGTGCCGGAAGCCGGTCGCAGCGGGCGGCGGGAGTTGAAGGCGAAGAAGGGCGATATCCCCGTCAGAACGCCGGAGAGTGTGGGCTGCCCGTTTGCAGGGCGCTGCCTACAGGCCCGCGAGGAATGTCACACAGCGATGCCGCCGGTGACGAAGCTGGCGGAGGATCACTTTGTCCGGTGCTTCCTATTCGATCAGGACACCGAGAACTGAGCGCGCGAGAGAAAGAGAAAAAGATGAATACACAAAAGACGCTGACGCGCGAGACGCAGGCAATAGAAGCCGATTCGCAGGACCGGATCGAGGCGCTGCTGGACCGGCTGTCGCTGGAAGAGCAGGTGATGCTGCTGTCAGGTGAGGATTTCTGGTCTGTTGCCGCTTTGCCGGAGCACGGGATCGGGAAGCTGCGGGTCACCGACGGGCCGAATGGCGCGCGCGGCACCGGCTCTGCCTCGCACGGGAATACGTCTGCGGCGTTCCCTGTCGGGATCGCGCTGGGCGCCACGTGGAACCCTGATCTGGTCCGCGAGATTGCAGGGGCAATCGCGGAGGAGACCAAAAGCAAGGGCGCACAGGTGTGTTTGGGGCCGACGATCAACATTCATCGGAGTGTTACGAACGGTCGGAATTTTGAATGTTTTTCCGAAGACCCGGAATTGAGCGCTGCGCTGACGGCGGCGTTTGTTGAGGGGCTGCAGGAAAAGGGTATCGCCGCAACGGTGAAGCATTTTGCCGGAAATGAATCCGAAATTGAACGCACGACGATCAACTCCGAAATCGACGAACGCAGCCTTCGGGAAGTGTATCTGCGCCCATTCGAGGAGGCGGTGAAGTCTGCGGGCACATGGGGAGTGATGTCGGCCTATAACAAGCTGAACGGCACCTATGCGGCGGAAAATACGATGTTGCTGACGACAATTCTGCGCGACGAATGGGGCTATGACGGCATTGTCATGTCGGACTGGTTCGGGTCTCGGAGCACAGCGCTGACTGTGAATGCGGGTCTCGATTTGGAAATGCCTGGGCCCACACGCGACCGTGGCGAGAAATTGATTGCCGCCGTAGACGCTGGTGAGGTGTCGCGAGAGACAGTGCGTGCGCGTGCGCGGGCGATGCTGCTGTTCATGGAGCGGGTCGGCGTGCTGGACGAGATGCCCGACTATGCCGAGCGTTCGGATGATCGCCCCGAGCATCGGGCACTGATCCGCAAGGCGGGTGCCGAAGGATGTGTACTGCTGAAAAACGACGGCGTGCTGCCGCTGGCGCCTGAGGTCGGCAAGATCGCAGTCATCGGACCGAATGCAAAAGTCGCGCAGATCATGGGGGGCGGGTCGTCCCAGTTGAACCCGCATTACCGGATCAGCCCATGGGACGGCCTGGTGGCGCGGATCGGGGAGGAGCGTCTGGTCTATGCGGCGGGGTGCCAAAACCACCGCTGGGAGCCGATCATACCCAATGAGGTCGAGGTCGAGTTTTACGCGTCGATGGATCTGAGCGGGCCGGTAGAGGCAAGAACGCGGATCGAAGGAAGCGTCGATTTCCTGCATCTGCCACAGGAGCGGGGCGCGTTGGACCCACAGAACTTCTCTGCGCGGATGCGCACGCGGTTTACACCGCTCGAGAGCGGTGTGCATTCCTTCGGCCTCCATGCCGCGGGGCGCGGGCGTCTATTTGTAGACGGAGTGTTGGTCGTTGATATTTGGGACAACTGGACCCGTGGCCGGACTTTCTTTGAGGAAGGCTGCGACGAGCAGACGGGGGTCATCGAACTCAATGCAGGCCAGACCTATGAGGTGGTATTGGAGTTTGCGACGGTACTTGCAGCGAACCTGATCAACCCGGCGTTTCGGTTCGGTGTGTCGCGCCCGTTGGGTGATGCGGCGATTGCCGAGGCGGTGGCGGCGGCCTCGGCCTGCGAAACGGCGGTTCTGTTTGTCGGACGCTCCGGGGAGTGGGATACAGAAGGCAGCGATCTGGACAACATCACCCTTCCCGGGCGGCAAGATGAACTGGTCACGGCGGTTCTGGCGGCGAATCCGCGGACAGTGGTGGTGTTGCAGACGGGTGGCCCTGTGGAAATGCCCTGGCTCGATCAGGCGACGGCGGTTCTGCAAGCGTGGTATCCGGGGCAGGAAGCTGGCAATGCCATCGCCGATGTCCTGTTCGGCGATGTGGAGCCTACGGGCCGCCTGCCGCAGAGTTTCCCGATGCGCTGGGCGGATAATCCGACGGCATCGGACGACCCGGAGGTCTATCCCGGCAAGCACGGAACGGTACGGTATGCGGAAGGGGTGTTCATCGGATACCGCCACTATGATGCCAAAGGGATCGTGCCGATGTTCGGTTTCGGACATGGGTTGGGCTACACCGATTTCGACCTTGGCGAGATGAATGTCCGCACGGTCGGGGGTGATTTGGCGGTAGATGTTCCGGTGACGAATACCGGCGCGCGGCGCGGGAGTACGGTGGTTCAGCTGTATGTCAGCGACAGCCACGCGGCGGTGCGGCGTCCGGAGAAGGAACTGAAAGGCTTTGCCAAAGTGAGCGCTGATGCCGGGGAAACCGTGACGGTAACCATCCCGCTCCGCGCGAGGGATTTTGCCTATTTCGATGTTTCGGAAGGGTGCTGGCGGGTCGATGCGGGCATGTTCACGCTGCAAGCTGCGTTCTCTGCATGCGATATTCGCGGCTCAGTGCAGGTCGCGCGGACGGCGGAGAGGATTGCGGTATGATCAGACGGCTTGCGGCAATCGGACTGAGTGCGGTCATCGCGGGAAGCGCGGGTGCGACAGAAGCTGTCGTAGGCTCTGGCTGGGAGCTGGTGTGGAGCGACGAGTTCGACGGCGTGGAAATCGACCAGAGCAAATGGGGATTCGAGACGAATTGCTGGGGGGGCGGAAACAACGAACTGCAATGCTATACGGACCGTCCCGAAAATGCCTTTCTGCGGGACGGGAAGCTGGTCATTCATGCGCAGCCGGAGGAATTCACCGGCCCCGCCGAGCCTCTGGACTGGGAAAGCAATGCCGGAGAGCGCACCTTGCCCTACACCTCGGCGCGGTTGCGGACGCTGGGCAAGGGGGATTGGCAGTATGGCCGGATCGAGGTGCGGGCGAAGCTTCCAGCGGGGCAGGGCATCTGGCCTGCGATCTGGATGCTTCCTACAGACTGGGCCTATGGCGGCTGGGCTGCCAGTGGTGAGATTGACATTATGGAGGCGGTGAACCTGCCGGTTGGTGCAGGTGAAAAGCAGATCCACGGGACGCTTCACTACGGTCGCGAGTGGCCCGAAAATGTGCATAGCGGCACGTCCTACACATTTGAGGACAGCGATCCCGTAGCGGATTTTCACAGCTATGCCATTGAGTGGAGCCCGCGCGAAATCCGCTGGTTCGTGGATGATGTGCATTATGCCACGCAGAAGTCATCCGGCTGGTATGCGCAGGTGATGGGGGCAGACGGGTTTCACGAGAACGTTCCGGGGGATGCGCCGTTTGATCAGCGGTTCCATCTGCTGTTGAACGTGGCGGTTGGCGGCAACTGGCCGGGTGCGCCGGATGATGCGACGCCGTTCCCTGCGGAAATGGAAGTGGATCATGTGCGCGTCTATAGCTGTCCGGCTGATCCGGTGCTGCTGAAGCCATGCGCAACGGTCAATCGGCGTGCGACGCGAGTGTTCGGTCATGTGGCTCCCGAGATCGTGAAGGTCGAATATGACCCTGCGGTGATGGAGGCCGAGGAGGTCGTGGTGTTTGGCGATGCCGATCTGCCGCCGTTTGCGTTGGGGCAATATGTGGCGAATGGCAGTGTCGCGATGACGATGGTGGAGGAAGAGGGGCGCGGGACGGTTGCGAACCTTGCCTTTGATACCGATGAGTCGGTGGTCTACTGGCAGGCGCCGTTCGGTTTTGATTTAAGCGCGTTCTCCACCGTGTCGTTTGATCTGAAGGTTGTGCATGATCCGCGCGATGCCGGTGGGGTGATGATGAAGATGGATTGCTTCCACCCTTGCGGTACGGGTGATGTGCCGGTGGCGACAGCGCCGGTGGGTGAATGGCAGACCTTTACCTATACGCTGGATGATCTGGCCGCGCATCGTGGGTCTTCGCTGGATGTGACCAACGTGAATACGCCGTTGGTGATCTTTCCCGACTGGGGCAACCAGAAGGGCGTGGTGCTGCGGGTCGATAATGTGGTTCTGAGGCGTTAGGCGCGACCTGTCGCTTTCTGCAAAGATATTTCGCAAAACGGCACGAGAAAGCGCGCGGTATCGGTGAGGCTATCCTTAAAGGAGATGCCTCATGACAGAGACAGTAATGACCAGGTCCCGCTCCGGCGGGCGCGCGGCGCGGCGTGCAGTGCGCACTGCCCCGAAATTCGATATGCTGCCCGGATTGGAGGGCAAGCTGCCGCTGTGCGAGGTGATGGACGCAGCCCAAGTTGAACGTATTGATGCGGCATCAATGCATATCCTCGAAAATGTGGGCGTGCAGTTCCGCGACGATATCGCACTGGCCGATTGGCGGCGCGTGGGGGCGAAGGTCGAGGGGGAGCGGGTCTATCTGGATCGCGGCTTGGTGCGCGAGTTGATCGCGACGATCCCGTCTGATTTTACCTATCATGCGCGTGACCCGAAAAAGAACGTCCGGCTTGGCGGGCGGCATTCGGTTTTTGTGCCGATGACGGGCGCGCCCTACCTGCGCGATCTGGATGATGTGCGGCGGAACCCGACGCTCGATGATCTGGCGATGTTTCACAAGCTGAGCCACATGATGCCCGCGCTGCATTCGAGCGCGCATCATATCGTCGAACCCTATGACCATCCGATCAGCCAGCGGCATTTGCGGATCACCTATTCGTCGATGAAGCATTCGGACAAGATGTTCATGGGGATGACCACCAGCCCGAAGAACGCCGAGGATGTGATGGAGATGTGCGCGATCCTATTTGGCGACGAGTTCATGGAGGAGCATCCTGTCACGACGGGGAATTGCAACGGCAACAGTCCGCTGGTTTGGGATGAGACGATGCTGGGCGCGATGCGGGCGTTCTGCAAGCGGAACCAGCCGGTGCTGTGCAGTCCGTTCGTGCTGGGTGGGGCGAATACGCCAGCCAGCGTTGCGGCGTCGGTGGCGCAGCTGAATGCCGAGGCGCTGAGTGCGCTGGCCTATACGCAGGTGATCCGCAAGGGTGCGCCTGCGATCTACGGGCATTACCTCTCGACCGTGAGCATGAAGTCCGGCGCGCCAATGGCGGGGACGCCGGAGATCAGCCTGATGAATTTCATGATCGGGCAGATGGCGCGATATTACGGGGTGCCGTGGCGGACCTCGAACACGCTGGGCGGGGCCAAGACGTTCGACGCGCAGGCGGGCTACGAGTCTGCCACGACGCTCTCGGCGGTGATCCATGCGGGGGCCAATTACATCTGGCATTCGGCGGGCTGGAACGAGGCGGGGATGCATTGCTCAGTCGCCAAGTTCATCGTCGATGCAGAGCAGTGCGCCATGGCCTACCGCATGGCGCAAGGGCCGAACTGGGACGACTTTGACGAAGCGATAGCGGCGGTGTCGGATGTGGGGCCGGGGGGGCATTACCTCGGGCATCCGCATACGCAGGCGAATTTCCAAGAGGCGTTCTTCATGCCGGATATGTTTGACAACAATTCGATTGAACAATGGATGGCGGAAGGGTCGCAGGAGATTACCGAGCGGGCGCGGAAGCGGGCGCGGAAGCTCTTGGCCGAGTATGAGGAGCCGGTGCTCGACGTGGCGAAAGACGAGGAACTCCGCGAATATATCGCGCGGCGCGAGCGGGAAATTCCGGCGGCGGATGAACTGAACCAGAGTTTCTGATGCTGTGACTGTCGGGTGGGCAAGACGCTGATCAGCCCGGAATCGAGCCGAAGGTGCCGGTTTATCGTCCTTAAGGTCGGCTTTCGGGACTTTGCTGTCGCTCGGATCGTCTGCAGCAGTGACCGCTCCCAGCCCAAATTGACCATTGCGAAGCATTGGTTGGTTCTCATTGCCGTACATACACAAATTGTGCCTCGACTTTTCGGAACCGGGCATTCAAGCATTTCAAACGCGGCTTTTGTCCTTCAGGTCGACAATGAGCCCTTTCTGAACGAAACGCCATTCGCCAACACGGCAGGAAATTCACGGAATGACGAAAGCAAAGTGGTCTGAACCAGAGGGTCGCAATGTATCAATTGATCTACGTTGGCCGAGATGGTTGCTTGGTACATTTTGTGGAAAGCTGTTTTACAATAGGCCGCCGGGCACTGACCCCCAAACTCTTCCACATTATGATCGTAGTCGGGTGTTTGATATCAGTGTTAAGCCGTACGAGTGGGAATTGGCGCAAGCCGCTGAAAAAAATGTTCTTTTCGTAAAAAGACAAGCAGAGACAATTGGTGAACTTTGGTTGAAGAGACGGTTTTTTAATCTCAGAGACGTGATCAGGCCAAATTATTGGGCAGAGTGTTACTTTTATGTAAAATTCTTTGACGACCCAATTATCAACGAAATAGAAGGCCGCCCACCTTATGGCAGGATGATAAGGCCAGAATTAGAACCAGAGTTGAATGTCTTTTTTAACAAGAACCAGAACTCAGTTCGGTTAATCCACGGTACTTTCGGCATAGAGCTGAAGAAGCAGTAATCGGCGAACCTAAGCTGCGGTGCTGCGTTGTCGCCTTGGATGATCGACGGCATTGGGCTGCCCTTTATGATGGCTGGAAACATCTTCCTATTCTTTTCGAAGGCCGCTACCTGCGCGTTGCCGTCGTTTGCCCAACACGCAGCATCCGTCCCTTTGGGTTCCAAGCAGACCTTCAATCCACCCGTGCGCGCCATTCCTTCCAACGTAGGACGGCGTTGGCGCCGATGTCGCGGACTGGGCGCGGGGGGAGGGACTTGGCCTGCGGTTCCGCAGTGAAGTGTTCGGTGATGGCAGAAGTCACGCCGCAAGCCAGCTCTGCCGCGCCCATGCCGGTCAGAGTGCCGCGTGCGGTGCCAAGGCCGTTTTGCACGCAGCCGGTAAACACGCCATTTTCGATTTCCCGCATGTGGGAGACGCAGTTCATGGTCAGGCAGAGGTGGCCCGCCCATGTGTGCTCCATTTTCATGCCTGCAAGCTGCGGGAAGCGGCTGTCGAATTTTTTCTGCATGGTAAGGGCGGCGCGGTCGAGATCGGTGGCGCGCGTTTCCATGCCGGAGCGCAGAACGGCGCAGGTGCGCGTAATAATGCGGTTTCCGCCCTGAGCGGTGTCGATCCGGCGCAGGGTGGTTCCCATAGGGTCGGAGGGGGTGATGCCCCAGCGGGATTGACCGCCGAGCCTGCGCAGCGCGTCTGCATCGAGTTCGGGCGTCATGGTGGCGAAGAGGAAGAGGTGCATCAGGCGGCCTTTCGCGACGCCGAAGCTTTCCAGATGGCCGTTGACGGTGAGAATGATCTTGTCAGTTCGGATGGTGCCGCTGCTGGTTTTGACAATCCAGCCCGACCCGTCGCGCGAGAAGCCGGTGACGGGGCTGTTTTCGTAGACCGAGATGCCGTCGCGACTAAGGCCGTCGGCAAAGTCCTGCACGTAGCCAGCCGGTTGCAGCATCACGGTGCCGGGGGTGTAGAGGCCGGAAATGTAATGAGTGCTGCCGGTGACTTCGGTCATAGCGCGCGCGTCAAGCATCTCTGAGCCTTCGCCAAGGCTTTCGAGATGGGCGGCATAGCTGAGATTATGGGCATGCGCGGCGGTGCTGGCCGCGCCGTTGATTTTGCCTGCACGGTCGAAATAGGCGGGATTGATCGCGTAGTCGTCAACAGCGGCAGCGGCAAATGCCTGTGCTGCGCGGTTGAGCGCGATGACGGTGCGATCGTCACCGGAGCCCGCGTAATCCTCGCTGGTAAGTTCGTGCGGCAGGTCGATCATGAAGCCTGAATTGCGACCGGCCGCTCCAGAGCCGATACCATGCGCATCAAGGAGCGCGATGCGGGCTTCGGGAACGAGTTGGTGCAGGCGGCGGGCAGCAGAGAGGCCTGCAAAGCCACCGCCGATCACGGTCACATCGACCGTTTGTGCGCCTTCGAGTGGCGACGCGGGCCTGCGCGGGGGCAAAATAGCGCTCCACGCGGCGGGGCCGCGATGTTTGGGCAAGAGGCGGGCGCGGAACGCGGTGGTCATGCGTCGGGCAGCCCCAAGCGGGGCCGGAAGGCATCGAGGCCGCGCGTCAGCTCGTCACGGGCGGGGGCCATGTGATCCCGCAAGGTGGCGTTGAAACCGCCTTCGGTGGAGAGGCTGTCGAGCGCTGCCTGAACTTCGCCGGCCCCATCAAAGCGCATGCCTTGGAAATATCCGGCGATGAGGGCCGCGACATAGGCTTCGGCACCGGCGGCGTCGCCCGTCAGACCCGCGAGCCAGTCGGCTGTGTGCTGGATGTCCGCCAAGACGACGGAGGAGAGGGCGCAGGCGGCCATATGCGCGTTGAAGCCATCCTGAGAGGTGCAGGAGACGATAATGTTTTCGCCGCCGAAAAGGGCCGCGACACTGCCTGTATCGGGGTAGACGGGGAGCGGACAGCCGCCGCGATCAATGAAGGGCAGCGGGATTGTGAGGCTGATGTCGGTGGCTGGCGAGCAAAGCGGGGCGACGCGGGTCAGCGGCATATCCGCCATGACCGAGATGACCTGGTGATCAGGGCGGAAGGGGAGCGTGGGCAGCACCGTTTCTGCAACTTGCGCCATGAGGCAGAGGATCACTGTATCGGTTTGGACCACAACATCGGCATTGGTGGCCGCCGATACGTCAGGAAGGCGGGTCAGTTCAGCAGCGACTTGGGCGTTCCGTTCGGAAACGAGAATTTCATGACCGCGCCCTGTGAGGGCGCGGACTATGCAGGCGGCGATTTCGCCGGTTCCGATAAAACCGATACGCATCAGTCGACGGCCTCGTCTGCGTCATCGGCGAGGTCAATCCAGACAGTCTTCAGCTGAGTATATTGATCATGTGCATGGATGCCGTTGTCGCGCCCGCCGAAGCCGGACTGCTTGAAGCCTCCGAAGGGGGTGGAAATGTCGCCCTCACCGAAGCTGTTGACTGTGACGGTGCCGGCGCGGATCGCGCGGGCACCGCGGATCGCGCGCTTGATATTGGCGGTGAAGATGGAGGCACAAAGGCCGTATTCGGTATCGTTGGCAAGCGAGATTGCCTCGTCAAAGCCGCTGACGGGGATCACGCTCAGGACGGGGCCGAAAATCTCTTCGCGTGCCAGAGTGCTGTTATTGTCTGCCACCTCGACCACCGTTGCCTCGACAAAGCCGTTCTCGGCCTTACCGCCAAGGACGATATTTTCGGCCTGTTCGAGATAGCCGCAGACTTTGTCGTAGTGGGCTTTACTGACCAATGCGCCCATGCGGGTCTCTGGGTCGAGCGGGTCGCCGAGGTTCCACTGTCTGGCGTGATGCGCGATGCGGGAGAGAAGGTCGTCCTTGACCTTTTTGTGCACAATCAGGCGCGAAGAGGCGGAGCAGTTCTCGCCCATGTTCCAGAAAGCGCCATTCACGATGTGCTGGGCGACGCGATCGAGGTTTTCGGCGTCGTCCATGACGATGGCGGGGTTTTTGCCGCCCATTTCGAGGGTGACTTCTTTGGCGTTGGATTCTGCCGAATAGGTGAGGAAGCGCTTGCCGGTGACGGTCGATCCGGTGAAGGAAACGGCATCGACATCCATATGGCGGCCGAGTGGTTCTCCGACATCTGCGCCGCTGCCGGGCAGGACGTTTAACACGCCACGGGGGAGGCCCGCTTCGGATGCCAGTTCAGCGACGCGCAGGGCGGTGAGGCTGGTCTCTTCCGCCGGTTTGACGACCACGGAGCAACCGGCAGCGAGCGCAGGGCCGATTTTCCACGCCAGCATGAGAAGAGGGAAGTTCCATGGCAGGACGAGGCCCACCACGCCAACCGGCTCACGCAGGACCATGGAGATATGGTCGTCGCTCGCGGGCGATATCTGATCATAGATTTTGTCGATCAGTTCGGCGTGCCATTTCAGGCACTTGATCGTTTCCGGCATATCGACCGTTTCGCAATCGAAAATGGTTTTGCCGCTGTCGAGGCTTTCTATCACCGCCAGTTCGCGGGCATTGCGGGTGATCAGCTTACACAGGCGGATCAGCACATCCTTGCGTTCTGCGGGTGGCAGGCGGGACCAACGGCCATCGTCGAAGGCTTCGCGCGCTTTTAGAACAGCGAAATCCACGTCCTCCGCGCCGCAGGCGGCCACTTCCGCCAGCGCCAAGCCGGTCGCGGGGTTGGTGGTGGTAAAGGTCTTGCCCGAGATCGCGGGGCGGTAGCCGCCGTCGATGAAAGCGCCGGTGGGGAAAGCCATGCCGGAGGCAATGGCGTGGTATTCGTCGCGTGTCAGCAGTCCCATGGTTCAGCCCTCCGCACGGATGTCAGCAATGGTTTTCTTAAGGACGCGCACGACTTGTTCGAGTGCGCGTTTGTCGTCCTTGTTGAGCCCTTTAAGGGGCGGGCGTATGGCACCGGCGTCGATGCCGTTCATGGTGACACCGTGCTTGATCGTCTGGATGAACTTGCCGCCCTGTTCGAGCAAGCGCATCAGAGGCATCATGGCGGACATGATCCGGCGGCCCTTGGCGAAATTGCCTTCAATGACGCAGGCCTCATAGAGCGTGACATGTTCTTCGGGGAGGAAGTTCGACCCGCCGCAGACCCAGAACGGCGCGCCCCAAGCGAAAAATTCAAGCGCCTGATCATCCATGCCGCAGCCGAGCTGGATATGGGGGTAGTCGCGAGCGAGGAGGTGCACGCGGTTGATGTCGCCCGAGCTTTCCTTGATCCCACAGAAATTGCGGCTGCGGCCAACGCGATCTAGAAATTCCTCGCCCATCATCGTGCCGGTGCGGTGCGGGTAGTTATAAAGCATGATCGGAAGATCGGCGGCCTTGTCGATTGCCAGCGCATTCAGAGCGTTCTCGCGGTCGGTCGGAACGGAATAGGGCGGGCTGGCAAGCAGGATCGCATCGGCACCCATCTCGCGAGCGCCGGAGGCGAGGGCGGTAGAGTCGCCTGTCAGCATCGCGCCGGTCCCGATCACAAGGGGGAGCCTGCCTTTGAGCTGATCATGTGTGAAGCGTGCGATTTCGAGCCGTTCGGCGACGGTTTGAGCGTAGTTCTCGCCTGTGGAGCCACCGGAGATCAGGCCATGGACGCCTTTGGCGATCAGGTATTCGATCACCTCGGCCAATGCGTCCCAATTGACGGTGTGATCGTCGTTATAGGGCGTGACGACGGGGGTATAGATGCCCTCAAATTTGAAGATCGGTGTCATGGGCTTTCTTATGCTGAGGATTTTGGAAAGGTGCCGAGCGGTACATCGAGGGCGTTGGGCATTACGAACATTTCGATCTGTCCACGCGAGAGCTGCCAGTGGTCATGCGCAAGTTTGGCAGCGGTTTCGTCGTCGCCTGCAGCTATCGCATCGATGATTGCGTCATGCTGGTCGCTGGCGGTGGAGAGGTTGCCTGCCATCTTGTTGTTTTGCGGGCGGTAGAACGTCATGCCGATGCGCGCGTGGTCGATCAGAAGACGATAAAATGAGGGGAGCAGGTAGATGTTGGCTGCCATTTCCCCTGTGATTTCATGAAAGCGGTTATTCGCCAGTGCGCGTTCCGACGCCGAGCCGCTGTGCAACGCGGATTTGAATGCGTTCTGCGCCTCGCGCAGTGAGGTGATCTGCTCTGCCGTCGCATTCAGCGCGGCGAGGCGGAGGACGGCCGAATAGATCATCGGGGCGGCAAGGAAGAAATCGCGCAAAGTGGTGTGCGACATCTCTGCGACGCGGGCGCCGCGTCCTGCGTGGAGCTGGAGATAGCCTTCGCCTGCCAACTCGCGGAACACCTCCCGAAGCGGCGTCCGCGAAAGGCCGAAGGAATCGCTCAGTGCAACCTCGTCGAGATCGGCACCCGGGCGGAGTTCCATCGTCAGGATCGAGGTTTTCAGATGCGACTGGAGCGCCTGTTTCCTGTCTCTGACCGTTTTTTCCATCTTGGCGGGTTCCTTCGCACAGGTTCGGTGACGGGCGATTCTATTTGTGTTGTTTTCGTATTTGCATATTATACATATTGTATTCAATCTAAAAGAATGCAGAATCCTGTCATCGGGCCGGAATATGGTTCGATTCCATTCGGAATCCTCTTGATTGCGCCCATGACCAAAACACAGCATTTTGCTTTTGCTCTGGTGGATGAGTTTTCCCACCTCGCTTTTTCCTGTGCGGTGGAGCCGCTGCGGATTGCCAATCTGATCAGTGGTGAGCCGCTCTATCAGTGGTCGTTCCTGTCTGAGGACGGAGAAAGGGCGACCTGTTCCAATGGGTCCGTGACGCTTGTGCATTATGCATTTTCGGAACCGCCTGTCTGTGACCGGCTGTTTGTCCTGTCCGGCATCAATATGAGCAAGCATGTCACGAAGCCGCTGGCCGCAATGCTACGGCGCGAGAAAGCGCGGGGGCGGGCAATCGGTGCACTGTGCTCTGCGGCATGGGTGCTCGCGGAGCTGGGTTTTCTGGATGGTCAGAAGGCCGCGATCCATTGGGACTATCACGACAGTTTCATGGACCGGTTCCCCACTGTGGGGTTGGTGCGGAATGTTTTCGTGGCCGATGAGAAGCACATCACCGCGTCTGGTGGTACCGCCACGGCGGATCTGATGTTGCATCTGATCGAGAAAGACCACGGCTATGATCTGTCGATCGCGGTGGCGGATCAGATGGTTTATACGGCGGCGCGGGAGGCAACTGCGGAGCAGCGCGTTTCGCTGCAGTCAAGATCGGGAATGCGCAATGCCCATTTGGCGAAGGCAATTCAGATGATGCGGGAGAGCCTGGAGGATCCGGTTTCCCCGACGGTGATCGCGGCGGAGATCGGAATTTCGACGCGCCAGCTGGAGCGATTGTTCGGGAAATATCTGAACTCGTCCCCAAAGAAATATTACATGGAAATCCGGTTGGAGCGGGCGCGGCATCTTCTCGTGCAGACGGAGGCTTCGATCATCGACGTGGCATTTTCTTGCGGCTTCGAAAATCCAGGACATTTCTCGCGGGTCTATAAGGCTGCGTTCGGGATCACGCCTATGTTGCAGCGCAGCCGCTTGAGCTGAGGCGGGTGCGGCGCGATGACCCTATACATTGGCGCGTAGACCGGCTATTGGCGGCGCTTGTTGCCCGAAAAGGGTGTCCTGCGGCCCGCCGATCCGTGACATCGGCCTGAGACTGCGCGCCGCTTACAGAAAAGATTGATTACCGTGAAACCGACCCTTCGTAACGCGCTCGACGAGCGCGGATATACCACCCTCACCCCAGTACAAAATGCGGTCCTCGACCCAGAGCTGGAGGGGCGTGATCTTCTTGTGTCCGCGCAGACGGGATCCGGCAAGACGCTGGCGTTCGGGCTTGCCATTGCGCCGGAGCTGTTGGGCGAAGGGGACCGTTTCGACGCGGCCGCTGCGCCCGTCGCGCTGGTGATTGCGCCGACGCGTGAACTGGCGATGCAGGTCAAGCGGGAACTGGCGTGGCTCTATGAAAAGGCGGGTGGCGTCGTCACATCTTGCGTGGGCGGGATGGACATGCGCGATGAGCGGCGCGCGTTGGCGCGCGGAGCGCATATTGTTGCGGCGACGCCCGGGCGCTTGCGGGACCATATCATGCGCGGGTCGATTGACGTGAGCCAGATTCAGGCGGTCGTGCTTGATGAAGCGGATGAGATGCTTGATCTGGGTTTCCGTGAAGAACTGGAATTCATTCTGGGCGAAGTGCCGCAGGAGCGCCGGACGCTGCTGTTTTCGGCAACTGTTCCGGCGGCAATCACGCAGCTGGCAAAACGGTACCAGAACGAAGCGCAGCGCGTGGTCGTGAAATCTGAAGACAAGCAGCATGCAGATATCGAGTATCGGGCGCTGATGGTCGCCGAGCGGGATATCGATAACGCCGTCATCAATACGCTGCGGTTTTATGAGGCGCCCAACGCGATTGTATTCGCCAATACGCGGGCGATGGTCAGCCGGTTGGCGACGCGACTGTCGAACCGTGGGTTCAGGGCGGTTGCGCTCTCGGGGGAACTGACTCAGACCGAGCGGACCCATGCCCTTCAGGCGATGCGGGACGGGCGCGCGCAGGTTTGTGTGGCGACCGATGTTGCAGCGCGGGGGATTGATCTGCCGAAGCTCGATCTGGTGGTTCATGCGGAACTTCCCACAAACCACGAAACACTTCTCCATCGATCGGGCCGGACGGGGCGTGCGGGGCGCAAGGGCGTCAGCGCGCTGATCGTAACGGGAAAATCGCGGAAGAAGGCCGAACGAATTCTGAAATTTGCGCGGCTCACCGCGGAATGGGGCGATGCGCCCTCTGCTGAGGCGGTCGAGGCTCAGGATGAGATGCGATTGTTTGCCGATCCGGTCTGGAACGAGGCTGTCGCGGAGTCCGAGCAGGCGCTGGTGCAAAAGTTGACGACCGAATTTTCGGCGCTCCAACTGGCATCGGCTTATGTGCGGCTCCGGCGTGCGCAGCGCTCTGCGCCTGAGGAACTGAGCTCGGTTGATGCCAAGCCCGCACCGCGCGCGCCGTTCGGCCCAAGCGTCTGGTTCGCGATTTCGGGCGGTCGGGCATCGGGAGCAGAACCGCGGCGGCTATTGCCGATGCTGTGTAAGGCAGGCGGTCTGAGCAAAGAGGACATTGGCGCGATCCGAGTGCGCGCAGATCAGTCGTTTGTGCAGGTTTTGGAAGCCAGCGCACCCAGGCTGCTTTCAGCTGTAGGCGACGGGGGAGAGCTGGAAGCTGGCGCCGTCTTGCAGAAGCTGGACGAAGCCCCGGATTTGGGGGCGGACAAGGCACCCGCGCGCGGCGCGCCGAAGCGCCGTGACAGTGGTGATAGACCCGCGAAGCGCACGACGCGGGAGGACACACGGCCACGCGTTAAGCCGGAACCTGCGAAGAGCGAGACCGCAGACGAGGGGGCGCGCAGGGAGGCCGTGAAGTCATGGTCGAGACCGACCCTGACCGCCAAAGGACGAGACGGTGGCAAAGCAAAGGACAGCGGCAAGGGTCGCGAAAGCGGGAAGCCGCGTGGCGGGGCCAAGGCAATAGGCAGCGGCAAGCCTCGTGACGGCGAGCAGCCGCCGAAACGAAAGAACGACGGACCGAAAGACCAGCAAGGCAAGCCGGGTCGTAAACCGAAGGGACCGCCTCCGCCGGCTGGAAAGCCGTCGAGCAAGAAAAACCGCGCGCGGCGGGCGATGGCGTCTGGGAAGCCGGGCAAGATGACCGGTAAGGGAAAACGGTCCAAGGACACCTGATCAAAGGGTGTCCGCTTCCTGAGCGGTCGCTAATTACATCTGTTTTGGAAGATGTCTGGCTGGGGTGGCAGGATTCGAACCTGCGGTACGCGGTACCAAAAACCGTTGCCTTACCACTTGGCTACACCCCAGCGACGAGGGGTGTCTTATTCTGAAGGCTGGTATGGTTCAAGAGCGTTTCTTCAAAAATCCGAACGATTTTTGAAGGGTTCAAAAGAGACTAGAGCCGAACGGGATCGGCCTTCGCCAGTGCATCGAATTCCATCAGCGATTTTATCAGTGCAGGCATACTGGAAAGGGGCACCATATTCGGGCCGTCGGATGGGGCGTTGTCTGGATCAGGGTGGCATTCCATAAAGATTCCGGCGATGCCGAGTGCCACCGAAGCCCGCGCCAATGTGGGAACAAACCGTCTGTCGCCCCCTGAGGTGGCGCCTTGTCCGCCGGGGGATTGAACGGCGTGCGTGGCGTCCATAATCACGGGGAAGCCCGACTGAATCATTAAAGGCAGAGACCGCATATCCGTGACGAGTGTGTTGTAGCCGAATGATGTGCCGCGTTCGGTAAGAAGGACGCGTGTGTTCCCCTCCGAGGTGATTTTTTCGGCAGCAGGCAGAATATCCCAAGGCGCAAGGAACTGGCCCTTTTTGATGTTGATGGCGGCATCCGTGCGCGCGGCGGCGGTCAATAGATCGGTTTGCCGGCACAGGAAGGCCGGGATTTGCAGGACATTGGCGACTTCTGCCACGGGGCTGCATTGCTCGGGCAGGTGCACATCGGTGAGGATCGGACAGCCGACTTCGCGTTTCACCGCTGCAAGAATTTCAAGCCCAGCATCAAGGCCCGGCCCGCGGGGGCTGGTCGCGGATGTCCTGTTGGCCTTGTCGAAACTGGATTTGAAAATGAAGCCCGCGCCTGCCTGATGCGCGGCGGTTGCGAGGCTCTCGGCAATGGTGAGAGCTGCATCGCGTGTTTCCAGCTGGCAAGGCCCCGCAATCAGGGTCAACGGTGCGTCATTCGATAGAGTGACCGCACCGATGTCGACCCTGCGCATCAGGACGAAACCTGTTCGCGCAGAATGGCCGCGGTGAGCGAAATCATCAGGTAGATGCCAGAAAAAATGAAGAAGGCGATGGCGGTGTTTTCGAAGGCACGCGGATAGGTCGCCTGATCGGGTGCAATCGGTTCGACACCGAGCGACAGGTAGCGGACTTGCCGGTTGGCCTCCAGTCGTGCCGCTTCGAGGGCTGCGAGAGCCTGCTGCACCATAACTGTCTGGAACTGGTAGTTTTCCTCGGCGATCCGAAGTTCGGTATTTTTTGACGCGAGCGTGGAGCTGTCACCGTTTGTGCGGGTCATTTGCGCGCGCAGTTCCCCGATCAGTGTTTCTAGCCCCTGAATTTCGCTTTGGACGGCCTGCACCCGACCCTGATTTGGGCGGCGGGCGTTTTGAAGCGTCGTGAGTTCGAGAACTTTTTGCTGACGTTGGGTTTCGAGGGCGGATATTTGGCTCAGCACTGCTGCTGTCTCGCCTGCCGGGTCGATCAGCTCCACCTCGTTTTGGATGCGGAGCAATTCGTTGAGTGCCGAGGAGCGCCTGTCTTCGGCGGCGGCGTAGCTGTCCATCGCGCCTTTCATCTGATCTTCGCGCAAGCGCTGGGTGAGGTGATCGACCTGTTCCTCGGCATAGCCGACGAGGGCTTCGGAAAAGCGTTGGCTCGTTTCGGGATCGGCGGCGACAACTTCCATTTTGACGATGCCTTCGGTCGGGTCGTAACCAAGCTGAACGCGGTCGGCGTAGATTTTGAAGGCTTCCTCGTTGGTTGCCCCGTCGGGGAGCCGTTGGAGGGGATCAATGGCAGGATTGCTGAAATGCTCTTTGAACCCGTGCTCTTCGTCGAGGCGGAGCATGGCGGCTCGGGAGGTCAGATAGGATTGCACAGTGATGCTGTCCTGTTGGGTGGCCATCGACGTGCCTTGGAACAGGCCGCCGAGCCCGCCCGCTCCGCCGCCTGTCGCGGGTTCGGCCTGCTGGATCACGAATTCGGTATTCGTGGCATACATAGGGGTCGCGTAGATATAGAAATAATAGCCTGCGAGGATCGTGGGCAAAAAGACAAAGGCGGAAAGCCGGGCGAAAAGGCCGATCAGCCTGCGTTTGCGACGGCGGGCGATGTCCTGCTGAACGCGCCGGATTTCGCTGGCGCGTTGCTCAGCGGCGATACGGGGGTCATGAAGAGCCAGCTCCCGACCCGGCTGTTGCGTGGTGCGGGGTAATTGAACGCGGGCTTCCGTGTCGGACTGCGCGTCCTCGGATTGGGCGGAGACAATATCTAGGAGATTGGCTTTTTCGAACGGATTGATGCCGCGGGCGCGGAGCTGGCGAACGGCGTCGAAATCGGATGTGGC
>JAEPMR010000038.1 GCA_017643845.1 Marivivens sp.
AGATCGTTCATCTCCGCCAACGTAACCGACAGCCCACGCCCCGCCGCATCCCGCGCGATCCCGCACCCATTGATGCCGCCACCAATGACGAACAGATCAGTAATCTTCATATCGATCGGATGCCCCACGCGATTCTCCTCCAAGCGCGTTTGTGACACGTTTGTGAACAAAATGATTATTTTTCGCAACACTTATTTTTTCGTTTATATTCCTTTTTGTAATTTTTGGCTACTTTCAACAACTTACCTAGCGATCACACAACCCAACCAGAAAGTATTAGGCTGGGTCATACGATTATCATTGCCATTTTGTTCGTTTTTCGAGAGAGTCTCGGCTCAGTCGACCACTAGCTCGGCCAAAAAGAATATAGGTGAAAGGGCAGACCATGTCGCAAACTCTCCGCCAGCCTGAAATTCTTGAAATCGCGCGCCGTGAAGGAAAGGTTACAGTTGAAGATCTCGCTCGGCATTTTCGTGTGACACTGCAAACCATCCGCCGTGATCTGACGGACCTCGCTGATGCAGGGCGGCTAGAACGGGTGCATGGCGGAGCTGTCCTGCCCTCTGGGACAACGAACATAGGCTACGAGGAACGCAGGTCGCTAAAATCTGAAGAAAAACGCGCCATGGCGCGCGCCTGCGCAAGGGAAATCCCGAACGGCATTTCCCTATTTCTCAACATAGGCACGTCCACAGAGGCCGTCGCACAAGAACTGTTGCACCACGAAAACCTCATGGTAGTGACCAATAACATGAACGTAGCAAATATCCTTTCCGGGAACAGCGATTGTGATATTGTCGTCACCGGCGGGCAATTGCGCCGAACAGATGGCGGTCTTGTCGGCAATCTGGCAACAGAAACCATCCGACAGTTCAAGTTTGATCTGGCGGTAATTGGCTGCTCTGCGCTGGATCGCGAAGGAGACCTGCTGGATTTCGATATTCAAGAAGTGAGCGTCAGCCAAGCCATCCTCCGTCAGTCACGCAAGACTTTTCTGGTGACTGACCAGTCAAAATTATCTCGCAGCGCACCAGCCCGGATTGCTTCACTCGCTGATATCGACACGTTTTTTACGGATAAGCCCTTGCCAGCAGATTTGGCCGCATCGTGTGACGACTGGCGGACCAAAATTGTGGTCACCAACAAGTAATGCCTCAGGAAAAGGGTCACGCCTCGATCAGAAGAGCTTGACGAGTATCGTCCCTTTCGCAGGCCTCGCATTTCCTTTTCTTTTGTTAGCCGTCTGGCAACTGTTCGAGCAAATAGACCGTTGCGGAGGCTTTCGTTCACATTGCATTGTGCACAAGCGGATTGATGACGAGGTCGCATTCAATATCTTAAATAAGCAAAGCCGAAAATGCGTGGCGACCCTCGTCTAGCCATCAGCTACTCGCGATCTATGGACAGGATCTGGAGTAAATTAAGCTACTCTTAACAAGAGCTGATCGGGTTGGTTTCTGTTATTTCTTGGCTAATGGAGGAAGGCTTGTAGCCTGCCGCCAAGTGCTCTGTTTGGGCGTCAGTTGTTCTAGGATGTCATTCATTTTCGGATGCTCGCCTTTGCCTCCGAGCCGGTTTTCCGAACAAGCAAGTAGACACATTCGCATTTCAGCGGCCGCCACAGCCGCTCTATGAAGATGTTTTCTAGGAACCGGTCCTCCCATTCATCGAGATACCTACGCCGGCCCGGCGCAAGCGGTCTGGCCGGGTAAAAGACGTGAACTAGCTTCCTTGGACGCCCGACTGAGAGTCATGCGGCGATTTGGGACTGATTGGTTTGCTTCTGACACTGCATGATGATGTCGAAGACTTCTCGCGCGATCTAGCGATTGAGTCACAAGAACTACCCCTGAATAGCTGGCGATTTTCCCCCAATTTCGAGTTTGCAAAAACTTAGCTCCCGCCGCCGGTCCCTGCCTTTCCCGGAGAATTCTCGGACACCCCCCACACTGAGCACCTAAACCCGTTCGACAAAGCGACCCAGAAATTGGGGCCGCCAAACTACTCAGCCTCCGAG
Organism: Marivivens sp.; assembly: GCA_017643845.1. Lineage (GTDB taxonomy): Bacteria > Pseudomonadota > Alphaproteobacteria > Rhodobacterales > Rhodobacteraceae > JAEPMR01. The sequence goes on from JAEPMR010000038.1 coordinate 2,018, forward strand.
TTTCTCGTTTCAGTACGCCTGTCACTTCAATGTTGAGGATCGCCAGAACTCTTATCGAAACGGTCAATCGCGCCTCCCACACGACTGTGACGCCGTCGTCGTTCTCCACGACTTCAAGAAATTCAATTCTCTTTAGAATGCTGCACCAGCAATCTGCAAGCGTCGAGGAAACCTATCTTGCCTGCATGGTATTGACGAAAGTACTCAAAGAACTGTCTATCGACCTTGAGCAAATCTTCATAGCTTCGTCCTGCCTTCTCAAAGTATTTTTGCACTCGTTTTTCGAACTCTTCCATTCCAAGAGGAGCTTCATCACTGCAGTTCGTAGTGCGGTGCTTTAGCGTTCGCGTATAGTCACTCACAGAACCACCGCCCTTCCCCTTTTCTTTATATTTTATTTTTCCTTTTCTGGGTGCAGAACGTTGCCGGTTTTCCCTGCAATCCTCTGTAGGGTTCTCTGCAGATTTCTGCCAGCCAGGGCGCTGCAGCCGAGAAAATATCGCTTCCAACACCGCAGGATCAGCACGCATTATTCCTATATGGTTGCGTGACCAGTTACTTTTCCTTGTGCGGACAATGAGTTTCTTTCGCTCCAGCACCTTAAATGCCTCGCGAACAGTTCGCTCAGCTAGCCCAGTGTCGATTTGCAGCCGTGCAACGGTTGGATCGCACCGACCAGTCTCAGGGTTCTGCCTGAAGACAAGCATGATAAATACCTTCAATTCACCTGCTTTTAGCCCAGTGGTTGACGCGGCGGCCGCGGCGATAGCCTGCAGCTTCTCTACGACCTGAAGCGGCCCGGAAGACGCTCCCTTAAACTCCTTCTCTGGGTGATACCTCATTGGGCTGTCCCCCCGACCTGATTGGCCTCGATCCAGGCTTCGATGTCACTGGTGCGGTAGCGCACCAGCCGCCCCACCCGAATGTAAACGGGACCATCGCCGCGCGTTCCGCAGCTTTCCAGAAACCGTCGCGTAATCCCGTAAATCTCTTCCACTTCGTCCCGGCTGAGAAGCCGGTGTTGTTGCTGTTGCATGTGACTGCTCCATTCCGCGTTTCGTCACTGCAAATATTTTGGAGCGCGGCGTGAAATTCATTGAAGCATATTGGAGACTATTGAAGAGTTAGGTTTCTTTGAGGACCCTTGCGGCTCGCTTTCGCAGCCGAGCAATCTTCGCCTCTACGCTAGCCCCGGCGATCTCATCCCCGCTCACATTGACAACATCTAAGGTCGCCGCATGGATACTGGGTTTTTGCCCAGATCGTACCAGATCTACGATCATTTTGACGAACAGCCGATCACCCGCCTGATAGCCTCGACCGTGCGGGCGACCCAGCACTGCCGGTTTCTTATTATCTGCTCCAGAACTTTGCGCGATCCGGCCGTCAAATAGGATATCGCTTATGACACCCCACTGCTCCGAACCGATAAAAAGCCAAGACGACTGGTTCGTATGTCGCGGGCGATCAGGAAAATTCGCCAGCGGAAAGTCCTGATCAGAAAAACCAAATCCTTTGAGATATGTTCCGCGGTCTATCGAATATCGCCCTCGTCCATCAAATCCTTGGCCCGGGACAATGATTTGAGGACTTCCGGTCTCTGTCAAAGTGAACCCAATCCAATGACCTTCGCGATGAGCCACTTCGATCTGATTGAAGAACGCCTTATGCATGAGATAGCGCGCCATCCCGTAAGGTCGCAGTACATCGCTTATGTATCGGTCGCTTAGACGTTCCCGTTCATCGATTTGGAGGCTCGGCGATAGGAGTGCGCCTCGCTGCTTCGGCGAAAGTTCGCAGTCGACCTTGGAGCCATACTTCGGAAAGTCCAACTCATCCTCAACATCCAGCCACCGTTGATACAATTGGAGGAGGGAGTCCGCGTGCGTGGCAGCCAACTCACCGATTACGCTATTGTCATGCGGGCTGCAAAAGCTTCCCAAGCCGACCTTCCAACCTACAGCCAACTTGCCAAAATGCGTTCGAGGGACACCATTTACGATCAGAGACCTTGCAATTTCGTCAGCTCTTGCGATTGGAAAGGGATCGGAACTTAGCTTTAAGGACAAGTAGGACTCTACGATATCATCGTAATATCCATTTCGTTTGAACCGAGCCGATTTCGCGAACCATTTCTCAATATCTTCCAATAGCCGCTCTCCGATACCTAATGCCAAACTAGCGATTTACACCGCCAAGCCGTTCGCCAAGCTCCTTACACACAGTTTCCATGCTTGGACGCAGCGCGTCCAGCCTTGGCTTGGTGTATCGCTGTCCCGTGATCGAGAGCGGCGTGTGGTTCAGCAGCCGCCCGACCACTTCTTCCAAGACCCCCGCCTCCATGGCGACTGTCGCAAAGGTCCTACGATGCGCATGAGGCGACCACGTCAACCGCTGCGGATTGGTGATGTGACCGGTTGGGCTTTTCGGCGAGGGAAACACCCACTTGCGGTGCAGGCTGCGCACCGGAGCAAGGATCTCGTGATGAGCTTGCAGGATGGGCAGATCGAAACTGCGCCCATTCTTAGTCATCGGAATATGGATATGACCCTCCTCGACATTGGACCACTCCAACGTGAAGGCTTCCGATTTCCGCAGACCTGTGAACAACAGGAACCGGTAGAGCGTCGCGTGAATGGGATTGTCGAGCGCATCGATCACGCGCCGCCACTCCGAGAGGTCTTCGATAATCTTACCATCGGGGCGTTCTTCAAACCACTCGATCGCCATCGTTGGTGCTTCTGGAAGATCGTAGGTTCGCCGCGCATGGTTCCACACTGTCCGGAAATATTTGAGCGTGTGATTTGCAGCCGAAGGGGTCTTCGCCATGGACCGGTGCCGATCAACCACCATCGATTTGCTGATCTCGTCCAATGGTAGCTTCAACCAGTCTTTGAGGTGCAACTCGAACTGCTGCCGCAATGTCGTCCGATGTGTCTCAGAGCGCAGTTTCGGACGGGCGAGGTAAGCTTCAGTCGCTGCTTCCAGCGTGGGCGCCCCGATCTGGATCATCTTGCCCGCACCCCTGCCCCATTCCAATGCAAAGCCAAGAGCTGTTTGCCGCGCCGCCTGCGCAGAGATCGTCGGGTAGCGTCCGATCAGGACCCTCCGCGTTTGTCCGCCCACATCCTTCTGGAAGTACCAGGTCTTCGACCGCTTCCCCACGAACAACACAAGCCCCTTTATCTCACTGTCCCAATGCTTCACCGTGCCCGATTTCGAATGCGGAAGTTTACTTGCGAAGGTCTCAGTCAGCTTGGGCATCTTTGTCTGCTTTTTGTCGGAAACGTCGTGAAACCACGTGCAATGTGGTGCGACTAGATGCAATTATTTATGCAATAAAATGATAGATTTAGCAACTACATGCTACATCGTGAAACTCAAAGCACTTCCTTGGAAGGCTGAGGTCTTACCATTACACAACGCCCGCTTCGCTTCCGCAGATATTAAATGCCCCCAGAAACGTCAAGCCTCGACGTCATGTCTTATTCATTGTGTGGATGTGTGTTTTTAATCGTTTTTGCGGCTACAAAATTCCGGTGCCAGGACTGCAGGACCAGAAGTAACTTAGATGTTTGGTTACATTGGCCCCAACTCACAGCACCACTACCAAACTTCAACTCGGGCACTGACATACCCCCAAAAAATCCAAGAAACGCTTCAGATTTCGGTTGCAAAATCTTCTATTGGAATAGCGCGCCGCTGCAAAATGGACCACTGTCTGATTACCACTAACGAACCACTGGACCACGCCCCGATGCCCAAGCCTGGTGCTCGCAACGGACTAAACCTCAAATGGCTCGAGGTCTTTCAGGCCTGTGCGCGCAGCGGATCCCTGCGCGAAGCCGCAGATGAGACCGGGCTCGCCATCAGTACCGCGTCGCATCACCTGCGCTGCCTCGAGGATCACCTCGGCATTGAATTGTTCAACCACGCCCGCCGCCCCATGGCCCTGACCCCCAAAGGGCAAGCATTCCTGAGAAACATCGACGTCGCACTTCTCGCCATTCGCAAGGCAACATCGGAAGCGGCATCTGCCGACCTCGGCGGGACGAAACATCTCAGGCTTGGCAGCATTGAAGACCTCGACAGCGACGTGATGCCGGAACTCGCCGTCTACTTGTCCGGCCGGCTGCCGGAGAGCTCATTTCTCTATCACACCGATACCAGCAGCGAAATCATCGCCATGCTGCGCGACCGCAAGCTTGACCTCGGGGTGACCGTCGCCCCACCGGAAAGGTTGCGCGATCTCGAAGACCATCCGGTGCTGCGCGATCCATTCGTGATGGTCCTGCCGGAATCGACAGACGCAGCGCTGTCCGAAATCGTCGCTGGCAAGAAAAACCTCCCCTTTCTGCAGTTTTCGAGCGACTTGATCATCGCCCGCCAGATCGAGGCGCAGCTGCGCAGGCTCGGGGTCTCGCTGCCGCACAAGTTCGAATGCGCCAGCAACCAGACACTCATGGCGATGGTCGCAGCAGGCACAGGATGGACAATCACGACGCCACTGCTCTTTGCCCGCGCAAAACGGTTTCATGCAAGGCTGGCGATGCACCCCTTCCCCGGCAAACGGTTCTCACGCCGCCTCTCCCTCGTATATACGCCCGACTGCGCACAATCCGTCATCAGTCTCGTCGATCAGAGGCTCAGGCGTTCTTTACACGAGCTTGTCATCACTCCGATGGTCGTGCAGGCGCCGTGGCTCGATGGCCAGTTCACGCTGATCGACTAGCGCACTATTCGGAACAAAGGATCTCAAACCGGGCTTTGATATCCGCGTCCTGCTCCGCAGACAGATACTCCGGCCTGTGTGACGCGAGCAGATCACGCACCCGTGCATTGGCCCGCGCCCATGCATCCCGCGCCCCGCCCTCGGCCCAGCTCCGCGGCTCGCTGCGGTCCGCCAACGTCGGATAGAAATAGTCCCGTTCCATCGCCGCATGGGTATGCGCCCCGCCAAGGAAATGACCCTCCCCGAGGATCGCATCGCAGATCGCCTGATAGCCTAAATTCCCCGGCGTGACCTCAATCCCCCGTAGGATACGGTAGGTATTCGCGTGCATTTCATCATCGAGCACGAACGCCTCAAAGCTGGCCCCCAACAGCGATGCCGTCATACCCGAGCTTTCATAGATCAGGTTGCCTCCCGCCAGTGCCGCCGCCAGAGAGGTCAGGCCCTTCTCCATTCCGTATTGTGCGTCGATCGCCTTGGCATCAGTCATGGAACACGCCACACCGGACGGCAGACCGAGCCAGTTGGAAAGTTGGGCCGAGGCCGCATTCAGCAGGGCGGTTTCCCCGCTCCCGCCTGCGAAAGCACCTGTCCGCAGATCGACCACCAGCGGCCAGTTCGAAAACACCATCGGAAAGCCGGGCCGAATGGCATGGACCATCACCAGGCTGGCCAGTGTCTCGGCGAGCGATTGCGCCAGAAATCCGGCCATCGTCGCCGGTGCCGTAGCACCCGCCTGAGCCGCAGTTATGCACGACATCGGAATATTATGGCGGATACATTCATAAACGACATCCACCGCATCCTCGCCGAACCGCATCGGTGAAATGATCGGGCTGATGTGCGCCTTCAGAAATGGACGTTTCGCAAATTCTCCTCGCCCGCCCGCTGCGATATCGAGCATCTCGACAATAGGCGCCACATGCGACGCGAGTGTGAAAGAGGTGGCGACCGGCTTTGTTGTGTTCTTGAGCAGCGCATAGACAGTATTCACATCCAGGTCGAAATTGTCCGGCACGTCCGTGGCAACACAGCATCGCGTAAACCAGCTTACATTTTTCAGCGCGTCCTGAAGCCTCGTAAATCCATGAAGGTCCTTCAGCGTCGACGGGCGATAGATCTGGGTATCAAGGTCCAGCGTCTGCACGGCAGCACCACCAGTGCCGAAATGAACGCGGCTGCCGCCAACCTCGATCGAACGCGCGCTATCCCGGCCATGCAGAACAAATGTCTTGGCCGCCTGCGCGATAGCATCGTTTACAAGATGGCTTGGGAAAAGCACGCGCCCCGAGCCGTTGTCGATTGCCCCCGCCGAAACCAGATCGGCCATCAGTCGTGATGGCACCTCCCCCAGCCCAAGGTCTTCCAAGAGCGCCAGAGCAGTGTCGAAAATCGCGCCCAGCTCAGTCTCGGTCAACGGTTTGTAGGCGCCGCCCAACTGCCCCGGCGGACACGGATCGAATGTCGGACCTGCCATCCGCTGTGCGATCCGTTCTTTGCGTCCTGCGCGTCGGCTCTTACTGCTCAAAGGCTGCGGTCCTTAACTGAGGGATGCAGCGATGACGCTTTGAAAACAGCGCCAGATCAATGAGAAAATAATAATTTCGAAAATTTCGAAAATATTATTTCCGAAATCGGCACTTATCAGGTTTTGGTTGTCAAAACAGTGCGCGTGACTTCCAACATCTATTAGGACTGTGCCGGAGGCAAATCATGAAGACGCGGACAAAGGTGGCCGTTATCGGCGGAGGGATCGCCGGTTGCTCGACACTCTATCACCTCACACAGGAAGGCTGGAGCGACGTCGTGCTCATCGAACGGGACGAGCTGACCTCCGGGACCACATGGCACTCTGCTGCTCAGGTGACCAATTTCGGGATGAACCAGACGATGGTGGGCCTGAAATCGCATTCAATCGCCCTCTACAAGAAGCTGCGCGACGACCCGGAATATCCCGTCGGTTACCATCATGGGGATGGTGGCATTCGCCTCGCCAACACCGAGGCCCAGATGCAGGGCTACCGCCATTTCGCGTCCATGGCGCGGGGTATGGGCGTCACTTTCGAGGTCATCGACGCCCAAGAATGCGCACGCCGCCATCCGTTGATCTCAACTGACAACCTGATCGGCGGGCTGTGGGACGGCGAGGATGGGGACATTGATCCGGCACAGCTCTGTCAGGCGTTGGCGTTCCACGCGCGAAAAGCCGGAGCCGAAGTCTATCGTCACACACCAGTAACCGGCCTCAAACAGAACGCTGACGACACTTGGACCATTGAAACCACAAAGGGCAGCATCGACGCCGACATCGTCGTCAACGCTTGCGGCTATCGGGTAAACGAAGTCGCCGCAATGATGGGCGTCCATCATCCGGTTGCATCGATGGAACACCAGTATTTCGTGACCGAGGATATCCCGGCCATCATTGATGCGGGCCATCGCATGCCTCTGCTGCGGTGCCCCATCTCGGATTATTATTGCAGACAGGAAAAGAACGGTCTGCTTGTCGGGTTCTACGAACAGGCATGCAAGCCTTGGGGCATGGACGGGATCAGCCCCGCCTTTGCCAATGATCTGTGCCCTGATGATCTGGACCGGATCATGGACGTGCTGGAAGGCGCATTTGCCCGCATGCCCGCGCTGGCAGACGTCGGGATCAAACGGATCGTCAACGGCCCGATCACATATACGATCGACGGCGCGCCGCTCGTCGGCCCGATCCCCGGCAAACGAAACGCCTTTTGCATCATCGGCCTGCGGGCTGGCGTCGGCGAGGGCGGCGGGCATGGCTGGCTTCTGGCCCAGCAGATTGTCCATGGCGAGGCCCGCTATGATACGTGGTGCCTCGATCCCCGTCGGTTCACCGGTCACGCCAATGTCGAGCTCACATCCGTAAAAGCGATCGAAGACTATCAAAACGAATTTCGCTTCCACTTTCCGCATGAACACCGCCCTGCCGGACGCCCCGCCAAAACGACACCACTGACACCCGTGTTGGCTGCGGAGAGCGCGGAATTTACGGTCGTGAATGGCTGGGAACGCGTGGATTTCATAAAACCCGCCCCGGACTTCCACCCGACCCCCGGATTTACGTTTGACGCCACCTTTGACGTAGTCGCCAGGGAAGTGGCGAACCTGCAAGAAAACGTCGGACTGACCGAGGTGAACGGCTTCAACCGGATCGAGATCACAGGCGCTGACCGGCATAAGTTCCTCGACCGGATGTTCTGTGGAACCGTCACCAAACGAGACGGCCGTGTCGGGCTGGGGTATCTTCTGAACCATCACGGCATGATCAAGGGCGAGGCCACAATCGCCAATCTCCCCGCCGCCTCCCGTGGGCCGCAGCGGGTCTGGTACGGCTCCGCAGCGGCCGCGGAGTGGCACGATCTGGACTGGCTCACCGCACATATACAGGACGGTGAGGACGTCACACTAAAAAGCCTGACGAATGATTACACCATTCTCGTGTTGGCCGGTCCCAAAGCGCGTGATGTCATGCAAACCGTCAGCCGCGCGGACTGGTCCGCCGAAGCGTTTCCGTGGCTCTCCGTTCGCGAATGCTTCGTCGGGATTGCCACCGCAACCGTCATGGGCGTGAGTTTCTCGGGCGAACTGGCCTACGAAATTCATGTGCCCAATGCCTCGCTCTATGCGGCCTATCTTGCTCTCCGCGACGCGGGCAAAGCCTTTGGCATACAGCTTTTCGGCGCACGCGCGATCGAGTCGATGCGGATGGAAAAGGGATTTCTGCATTGGAAAGCCGATCTGCTGACAGAGTTCGATCCGTATGAGACAGGGCTTGCCCGCTTCGTGAAGAGCGAGAAGCCGTTCTTTATCGGCAAAGAGGCTCTGGAACAGCGCCAGCAAGTCGAAAACCGCAAGCGACTTGTGACATTGAAGGTCGAAACCCGTCATGCCCCCGCCCATCCGGGCGCCTCGATCATGTCCAACGGCAGGGTTGTCGGAACCGTCACATCCGGCGCATGGGGCCATCGGGTCGGGACGAATCTGGCGTTCGCATTCGTAGATGAAGCATGCGCAGGCGTCGGGACAAAGCTCCATCTGGATCTATGTGGCGACATGACCGCCGTCGAGGTCATCCCACCAGCGCCCTACGATCCCGATCACTCGCTCATGAGAGGATGATCAAAGGCACATGCCTCAGGCGTTCGCCTTCTCCCGCGCGATATTTTCGGCAAGCACGCCCAGCAACTCAAAGATCAATGACGCCCCCAACCAAGCCGTTCCACCGCCGACATCAAACGGCGGGGAAACTTCCACAAGGTCCGCGCCGACGAGGTTCACGCCTCGCAATTCACGGATGACCTGCTGCGCCTGAAAGCTGGTCGGTCCGCCGATCTCCGGCGTTCCCGTTCCCGGCGCATAGGTTGGATCGACAAAATCAATATCAAATGTGCAGTAGCTCGGAGCTGTCCCCAATCTCTCGCGCACCTCGGCCATGACATGGGCGATTCCGCGTTCGAAAAACTCCTCGATCCGAATGATGCGGATACCTTGTGACAGCCCCCACTCGATGTCCGCCGTGTCATAGGCCGATCCACGAATGCCAACCTGAACAAAGCGGGCCGGATCGATGAGACCCTCCTCAACAGCCCGCCGGAACGGGGTTCCATGGGTGAACTTGCTGCCTCCGAAATAGCTGTCAAACAGATCCGTATGACTGTCGAACTGAACCAGTCCCAGCGGTGTGTCCTTTGCCAGCGCCCGCAGCACCGGAAGCGAGACCAGATGATCGCCCCCGACCGTCAACGGAACGATGCCTTGCGCGCCAAGGCCGGACATAAAGCCGGTGATCCGTTCCAACGTATCCATAATATCCACCGGATTCGGCGGCACGTCGCCCAAATCCGCGCAATTTACCAGATCGAACGGCGCGATACCTGTCACCGGGTTCATCGCGCGGATCATCGTAGAGGCATCCCGCACCTGTCGCGGGCCATGCCGCGCACCCGCGCGGTTGGTGGTGCCACCATCCCATGGCACGCCGACCAGCCCAATCTCGACCTCGCGATAGCGCGGATGATCAGCCGTCAGTGCAGGCAAGCGCATAAAGCTCGGAACACCGGCAAACCGCGCCAGCTCCATCGCTGATACCGGTTGGAAAAAAGCCCGATCCTTGTCGGTCATATCGGCATCCTCACTTCAGATTTTCGGCGATCATAGAGATCATTTCAAACATCACCGCCGCAGCGGTCAGCGCGGTAATATTGTTCGGGCTGTCCTTCGTCGGCATCATACAGACGACATCGCCCCCGATGATATTCAACCCCCGCGCCGCCCGCAAAAGGCCAACTGCCTCGTCAATATCAAAGCCCTTCTCTCCCGGTTCCAGATTCGAAACCGCCGGCGCCACCGTCGGGTCGAGGCAGTCCAGATCAAACGTGATGTAGACCGGCCTGTCGCCCAACACCTCTCGGGCCTGCGCGACGACATTTTCCAAGCCCCGCTGCCGGAATTCCTTCATCGTGACGATGTTGTAGCCGTAATCATAGGATGGTTGGAGCCAGTCTAGCGTTCGTGGATGGCCACGCAGTCCGATCTGCATCGAGCGCGTCGGATCCACTTTCCCCTGATCGGCAAGATAGGCGCCCCAATGCGCCGCCGATTTCTTTGCCCCCAGGAAATGATCAACCTTGGTGAACACATCCGTATGCGCGTCCAGATGCAGAAAGCTCACCGGCTCCCCCTTCGCCAGCGCACCGCATCCCAGCGCCTGCACGATACCGCCCGTGATCGAGTGGTCCCCGCCGATCGAGACCGGCCGCGCACCAGCCGCATCTATTCCCTTATAAAAAGCAGTGATCCGTTCGATGCAGTCCTCGTTGTCATTGGCACGCGGAAACGGCACATCACCCACATCGGCAATACGCGCCGAAGACCAGGGGTCGATCTCAAAAACGGAATGCACCCGCCTCTGGACAGCGGAAACATTTCGCAGGGCGCGCGGGCCCAGATGCTGGTCACGCTCGGTCGTCCCGTTGCCGGTAGAATGCGGCACCCCCACAAGCGCGATGTCGTGCCCATCCGGTTCGCCCTGAGGGCAGCGGAACATGGTCGGAATCCCCCACCAATAAAGGTTCTCCATCATCGAGCGGTCATGTTCCTCGGCCATTCAGATCATCCTTGCTTCGCCGCTTTCTCGCATTCTTCCATCAGGATCGGCACGCCCATCGTCATGGAATGAATCCCCATGATCGAAGTCAACTGAATAACTTCCAGTATTTCCTCCCTGGTCGCCCCCGCCGCAAGCGCGTTGGCCATATGACGCCGTGCGCCCGAGGGCCACAAATGGGTTGTCGCCACGTTGATCGCGATAAAGATCAATTCCTTGGTCTTTTGATCCAACGGCCCATTTTGCGGCACGGACCGGAACTGTAAAAAGGCCTCCAGATAGTCAGGATCCAGTTCTTCGAGCGTCGTCCAGAACGGATTCCAATCTCCGGTTGCCCGCTGCGCCTCGGTCGCGGGATAGGATTTCTGATTCATGTCAGCCCCCTCTGTGTTTGAAACTGTCGCGACGGAACGAATAGAGCGCCGCCGGATCGACCATGACATCAATCACAGCCGGCTTGCCGCACACCAGCGCGGCTTCAATCGCCTCGGCGGTTTGCGCCAGCGTATCGGCGCGGTAGCCCTTCGCCCCGTAAAGCTCAGCAAGTTTGTCAAAGGGCGGGCTGGAAATATCCGCACCGATGTACCGGCCATTAAAAAAGTCACGCTGATAGGCTTTCTCGGCCCCCCAGCACCCGTTGTTCATCACAACCGTTACGGTGTTGATCCCATAATCCACGGCAGTCGACAGCTCCGAGGTGGTCATCCCGAACCCGCCATCTCCCATCAGGCTCACAACGGGCCGTTCCGGGCAAGCCAGCTTCACGCCCAGCCCAGCAGCAAAGGAAAAACCGACGAGCCCGAAATCCAGCGGCGTAAATAGGCTTTTGGGCTGCCAGTAATTGAGCTTGTCCGTGGCTTGCAGGCAAAGCGTCCCCGCATCCATCGTAAAGGCAGCGTCCTGTGGCACCACATCCCGCAACGTCTTGAACAGGCCCGAAGGCTGGATAATTGCGTTATCCACGTCGGCATCCATATCGCGCTTGTCCAGAAACGCCCGTCGCTCGGCCTTATAGATCTCGGTCCAGGCCTCCGCTTCCGCCCGCCGCGCAAGCTTGCCTGCTTCGGCCCTCAATTGCTCCGCCACCGTGGGCGCGTCGCCCCAAATCCCCAGTTCCACGGGGAAATACCGCCCGATTGCCGTCGGCTCCTGCTCGACGTGAATAATCGCGGCATGACGGTTGATATTATCATAACTGTAGAATGTCGCGTTGAAACCGATGCGCGTTCCCAGCGCGAGGATGACATCAGCCTCCTTCATCAAACGCGAGGCGACTTCATTGCCCCTCGGCCCCATCTGACCTGCATTCAACGGATGCCCAAAAGGGATCGCATCCCCATGCCCGGGCGAAGACACCAGCGGCGCATTGAAGGCCTCGGCCAATGCGATGGCTTTATCAGCCGCGCCCGTATTCTTGATCCCGCCGCCGACCATGATGACGGGACGCTCCGCATTCGCCAGCATCCTTGCTGCCTGCGCGACCGAAGCTTCAGGCGCTGCCGTCGGCCCGACGGGGCGATAACGGTCCGGCGTCGGCATATCTCCGAATGTGGCCTGCCCCGAAAGCACATCGCGCGGCAGATTGAGCTGCACCGGCCCTTTGCGCGGCGCATTGGCGACCCTGAAAGCCTCCTGCACCAGCTCAGGCACCCGATCGGTAGAAGGTGCCGTCCATGTCTTCTTGGTAATCGGTGTGAACAGCGCCTGCTGGTCGACCTCCTGAAACGCATCTCGGTAGACATGACCCGATGCCAGAGCCCCACCGATAGAGACAATCGGCGTGTAAGCGGCTTTGGCCTGCGCCAACCCGGTTACGAGGTTGGTCGTCCCCGGCCCGTTCTGCCCCGCCAGCACCACACCCGTTTCGCCAGATGCACGGGCATAGCCGTCGGCCATGTGAGTGCCTGTCCGCTCATCGTGAACACCGATGAACGAAATCTCCTTGGCATCATACAGCGCATCAAACATCTCCATCGTGGCCGAACCGATCAGGCCAAAGACGAATTTGGTGTTCTCGGCCTTTAGCGCCTCGACGGCGGCCTGTCCGCCGGAAAGCTGTGTCATATCATTATCCTCGTCTATTGGTTCAGAACGCGGCCGAGAAACTCAGCGACCGGCTTGGAAAACAGTTCGGGTGCCTCGATCAGCCCCAGATGCTGAAGCTCCGGCACGATGATCGCCTCGGCGTCGTCGGTTTCTGCAGCGATGGCATGGGTCATTGCCGGTGTAGAGCCGCTGTCATTCGCACAGGTCATTACCAGCATCGGGACGGTTATCGGCGGCTCGGGCGCGATCAATTCCCGCACCCCCTCGGCCAGCACCTTGCGATGCGCCGCGTAATTCGCAGGATCATTGGCAAGCACAACCTCGCGCACGGCCGCGACCTGATCGGCGTGATCACGGCGAAATCCTTCCGTGAACCACCGCGCAAGGGTCACATCGATCCCTGCCGCCGGCCCGCCCGCGGCTGTATCCCACGCCCGCGCCTCGACGATGCGTTGTTGCTCCTCCCCCCGATCATGCGGAGAGTTCAGGATTGCCAGCGCCGTCGCCCGCCCGGGGAAATCCATCGCGAACCGGCGATTGATCATCCCGCCCAGTGAAAACCCGACAAGCGCCGCGCGGTCGATCCCCAATTCATCCATAAATACAGCAAGCTGCTGCGCCAGTGCCGAGAGCGAAACCTCGCCCTCCGGCAGCGTCGTTTCGCCATGGCCCAACAGGTCATAGCTTACCACACGAAACCCCTGCGCCAGATCGGGGATGATCCGCGCCCATGTCGCAGAGCGGGTCAGCCCGAGCCCATGGATCAGAACAACAACCGGCGCCTCCGCATCTCCCGCAATGTCATAGGCAGTGCCATCAGCGGTCCGCGCCATTCAAACCCCCGCCGGATTATCGACATCCCGTCCCATCTCGCGCAGATCCTCATAGCGGTCCCCGATGCGGTGGTTCGGATGCCCGCCGACAGACGCCCCCAATGCAACGATGATCTCATCCTCCGCAGGGGCATCCGCGATGCTCGTCTGGATCGTCTGGTAATGAGAGCGGCGACCGCCATCATCTTTGTCCATCAGCGGAATGGTAATCGGGCAGTTGGCCGCGCCCCGCGTGTTGGAAAACACCAGATAGGATTTCGCGCTGATCGCCTCACGAAACTGATTTCCGAAATGCAGGGTGTGCGTCAGGGCCTGCGCGTGTTCGATCTCGCCCCCCATCCCACGACGCTGGCCTTGCCGCATCCCTCCAGACGGTCGCCTGTCTCCTCCAGCAACATCCCGGTCAGCATCTTGCCGATGACAGGACCGTGCTCCTGAATCTCAGGGCGCATATTCTCGACATGCCCACGGCCAAACCACGGGTTTTTGATGATGACCATAGCCGCAACGAGCAGCGTCGGCTCGGGCACCTTCTGCCAACCTTCGATAAAGGTCGTCTGCTTCCATACGAGCGAGCGGCGAACTTCAACCGGCATGAGCCAATTCCTTTTCTGCAACTTGAGGGAGGACTTTGTCGATGAACAGCTGCAACGAGCGCTTTTGCTGCTCCATCTCCATGCCCATTGAGGCGTAGTAGATGAAACCATCCAGCCCCAGATCTTCGTAGAGGCCCAGCTTTTCCACCACCTGATCAGGTGACCCGAACAAGAGGTTCTGTTCCAGCGTGGCCGGATCGTAGCGGAAATTTCCTTCCAGTTTTTCGGGCGGCACCTGCTCGGGGAATCCGTTGATCACATCCCCGGTCTTGGTCATCAGATTGCCAAACATGCTGAGCTGCACACGCACGGACTGGAGGGCATTCTGCCGGTCGGTCTCGTTTTCATAGACCGCCGCATGGCGCATCATCACCCAGCGCCCGTTATAGGTGCCGCCATTCTTGGCAATGGAGTCATCCAGTCGCGCCCGATAAGCCTCGGCCTCCGCCATTGGCATGGTCAACGGCCACGACATGATGTTGCAGTTATTGGCGACCGCATAATCAAAAGTAATCGGCGACCGCGCCGCCACCCAGACGGGCACCTCCTCCTGAACCGGCTTGGGGCAGGACGTGGCACTCGGAAACTGCCAGCAAGTTCCGTTATGTTCGTAATCCCCCTTCCACAGCTCGCGGACGACGGGCAGCATCTCCTGCATGTATTGCCAGCTGTCTTTCTGATCGAGCCCAGGCTTCATCCGGTCGAATTCGCGCTGATAGGCACCCGAGCCGATACCGAACTCCAGCCTGCCGTCGCTAATCAGATCAAGGAAAGCCGCCTCCCCCGCCAGATTGATCGGATGCCAATACGCCGCGTTCACCACGCCCACACCCAGACGGATCTTTTTCGCGTGCTCGCCCCACCATGTCAGGATCTGAAATGGGTTGGGGGCGATCGTCATCTCCATCGCGTGATGCTCCGCAGCCCACGCAATTTCAAATCCGGCAGCATCCGCCATCTTGACCATTTCCAGCGTATGGTCCCGCACCTCTTTCATATCCGTTTCCGGGGTCATCCGCTCCAGATTGATCGCGAGTTGGAATTTCATTTTTTTGCTCCCTTGAAATCAGCGCGCCACAAACTGGCTTCCCAGTGGCTCGGAAGAGGTATTCATCCAAATCGTCTTGGGACGCGTGTAGTCATAGACGGCCTGAAAGCCGCTCTCGCGGCCATAGCCCGAGGTTTTCATGCCGCCGAATTCCGCAATGGGCGAAACCGCGCGATAGGTGTTCACCCAAACAATTCCCGCCCGAACGGCGCGGCTCATGCGCAGGGCACGCGCACCATCGCGGGTGAATATACCTGCGGCCAGCCCGTGAACCGTGTCATTTGCCAGCTCCAGCGCTTCCTCCTCCGTGCGGAACCGCAGAACAGACAGAACAGGGCCAAAAAGCTCCGTATCCACGATATGCAGATCCGGCGACGGGCAATCCACGATGGTCGGCTGGAAATAAAGATCCGATCCCGCATCCGCTCGCGCTCCACCACAAACGATCCGCGCCCCTTCCTCGACCGCCCGCGCGATCTCCCGCTCGATAGTCTCGAGCTGGCCATAGGTGCACAGCGGCCCCATCTCGGTCGCCTCAGCCATCGGGTCGCCGATCTTCGCCCCGTTGGCGATGGCGGCGAGCCGTTCCAGAAATTCATCGGCAATATCTTCGTGGACAATGAGTCGGGAACCGGCGACGCAGCTTTGCCCTGATGCTGCGAAAATCCCGGAAACCGCGCCGTTTACCGCGCTTTCGATATCTGCGTCGTCAAAGACGATGAACGGCGACTTTCCCCCGAGCTCCAGACTGATCTCGGCAAAATTCTCGCGCGTATTGCCGATCACATGCCGCGCCGATGCCGGCCCGCCGGTGAACGACACCCGCGCCACCAGCGGATGCGAGGTCAGCACCTTGCCGCACGGATCCCCGTGGCCCGTCACGATATTCACCACCCCGTCGGGGATGCCTGCCTCGGCAATCAACTCACCGAATTCCAGCATCGCGGCCGAGGCGTGCTCGGAGGCTTTCAAAACGACACTATTCCCAGCCGCCAGTGCAGGGCCAATCTTCACGGCAGAAAGGAATAGCTGCGAATTCCATGGCACGACCGCCGCAATTACCCCCAGCGGCTCGCGGTTGGTGAAAACAAACATATCCGGCTTGTCGATGGGCAGCGTCTCTCCGTTTATCTTGTCCGCCGCACCCGCAAAGAAGTGATAGAACTCGCTGATATACTTGGCCTGCCAGCGGGTCTCCTTGAACATCTTGCCCGTGTCGCGGGTCTCGGTTTCGCCAAGGCTTTCCGAACGCTCGGCAAGCAAATCAGCAAGCCTTCTGAGGCAGTGCCCGCGCTGCGTCGCGGACATTCGCGACCACGGCCCCTCATAACAGGCCCGATAGGCCGCTTTCACTGCACGATCCACATCCTCAGCGCTCGCCTCGGGAATTTGCGCCCAGTTTTCACCTGTTGCAGGGTTCAGGCTCGGAAACGTCCCGCCATCGGACGACAGCACCCACGCACCGTCAATCAACATCTTGTAAGTCTTCATCATTTCCTCAGTTTGCCACCGACAAAACCTGTTTCGCTGTCGGCCGCACACGGTGATAGCTGCCGTCGTGATAGGTCAGCGGGCTGGACGCCCCCGGCAGAACATCCCGGACATGGCCCAGAACAATCAGATGACTCCCCGACCGGACCGTCTGCTGGACCGTGCAGCGAAACGCCGCCGCCCCGTCGATTTGCGGCGGCGTCCCCGGAGTGCCGTAGCAGTCAATCCCCGAGAACCGGTCATCAACCCAGGTATCGTGCCGCCCCGCGAAACGATCCGCGACATCACTATCTTTTTCCGACAGCACATTGACGCAAAATGCCGCGTTTTCGATCACCGCCTTCGAGATTCGGCTCTCCGCAAAGAGGCAGATCAGAACAGTCGGCGGATCGGCCGAAACCGAAGAAAACGCGCTCACCGTTGCCCCGAAACGCCCTGCACCACCATCCGTGGTCACAACTGTCACGGACGATGCAACCTGGCGCATCGCGGATATGAACTGGTCGCGCGGCACGAGTTTTGTGGTTTCTCTGAACATCCCGACCCTCCTGCAGTTGCGGAAAATTCGCTTCTGAACCTGAAATTGTCACACAAACTCAATTCTTGATAGCGAATGTTTTTGCTGCATAAATGCAAAAAATTTGAATTAAGGAGCCGTCATGAATATTGTTTCCCTGCAAACGTTCATCGCCATCGTAGAAACTGGGAGTCTGGTGCGGGCCTCACAACGCATGAATGTGACCCAATCCACCGTAACCGCACGGCTGAAAACGCTCGAAGATGAGATTGGACAGGTTCTGTTGAACCGCGCCAAATCAGGAACGACACTGACACCGGCTGGAACCAAGCTGCTCGGATATGCGCGGATCATGGCGGGCCTCTGGCGGCAAGCCAAATTCGAGACCGCCCTGCCCGCCGGACTGGACGCCGTTTGCACATTCGGCTGCGATCGGGAGCTTTGGCACGGCCCCGGCAGGCGGTTCTTTTATGACATCCTTTCAGATCACCCGGAAATTGCCGTGGCCGTACGTCAGGGCAGCGCGCTCGACCTCGAAAACTGGCTGATCGAGGGGTCGGTCGACGTGATCCTCACCTACGAGGCAGTCGCGCGGGGAAACCAGAGCGTTCACGAACTCCCCGCTGAGCGGCTCGTCCTCTATTCCGACCGCCCCGACACCCCCCTCATTGGAGACCCGGATTACATTTTCGTCGATCACGGGGCCGACTATCGACGGATGCACGCCGAGACCTATCACGACGCAGGTGTCGCCCGGATCAGCTTCGACAGCTCTTGGTGGGCACTTCAGTTCATCCTCGACAATCGCGGATCCGCCTATTTACCCGAGGCGCTCGCCGATCGATTTGTCCGAACAAGGCGCCTTTTTCCTGTGGCGAATGCGCCGGTCTATACGCGAAAGAAATGTCTCGTCGTGAATGATGCGGCCGCACAAAACTGGCGCTGGTTCCAAAATCAGGTTGATCACCTGAAGGACGAGAGCCGTTCGCTACCCGACTAAATTCAAATTATTCGAATATAGTCTGCATAAAGTTTCGCTTATCAAACTCAACACGCTCGCTAACCTAGTTCCAGCGGCGGGTCGCCTTCTGCGCAGTCAGAATCCTACACTGCCGCCCAAAAAGACAACCGCATGCAGCCGGCTTCGGCGGCAAACTAAAGATATTCGAAGCGGACAAAAAACATCACAGCGCTCAAGCGTCGATGAAACTGAATAGGGAGTACCTCAATGAAAATGCTCAAAACAATTCTGGTCAGCGGCACCGCGCTGGCCGCCTCGCCGGTGCTTGCGGCGGACATCGTAATCGGCGTCCCGAACTGGCCCTCGGTCAATGCCACAGCCCATATCATGAAGGTCGCAATCGAGCAGAACCTCGGTCTCGAAGTCGAATTGCAGAACGGCACCAACCCGATCGTGTTCGAAGCCATGGATTCGGGCGCCATGCACGTCCACCCCGAAGTCTGGCTGCCCAACCAGCAAAATCTCCACGATACCTTCGTGAAGGAAAACGGCACCGTGGTCATGAACAGCAACGGCGTCGAAGCGTTTCAGGGGATGTGCGTCGACAAGACCACAGCCGACGCCAACGGCATCGTATCCATTGACGATTTGACCAACCCGGATATCGCGTCGCTATTCGACAGCGACGGCGACGGACAGGGCGAACTGTGGATCGGCGCACCGGGCTGGGCATCGACCAATGTCGAGAAAATCCGCGCCAAGTCCTACGGATATGACCAGACCTTCACGCTCACGGAAATTGACGAGACCGTCGCATATGGTGACTTGGGGAACGCGATTACCGCCGGTGAGCCGTGGGCAGGCTTCTGCTATACACCCCACTACGTCTTCGCACTTCATGATCTCGTCGTTCTCGAAGAGCCGCCCTACGATCCGGCGAAATGGAATGTGACACAGCCAACCGACTCCGCGAACTGGCTTGAAGAGTCCGATGCGGCTGTCGCGTGGGATTCCGCCTATCTGCACATCCACTACGCCAAGTCACTAGAGACCGACTATCCTGAAGTCGCGACGCTTCTTTCGAACATGAAGTTCGACACCGATTCCGTCTCCGCCATGACTTTCGCACTTGTCATTGACGGCGAGGAGCCGCTCGCCTACGCCGAAAACTGGGTCGCAGAGAACGAGGATACAGTTCTGGGTTGGTTGTCCAACTGACCCATCGCTCGAAACTGACGCATAGAAATGGGACCACCGCGTAAGCGGTGGCCCACCAATGCCGGCGGAGATGCTCATGGGCGATGCAGTCGTAAAACTCACGGATGTTTGGAAGATTTTTGGCGCACGCGCCGATGAGGCAATGGCTGCCGTTCGGAACGAAGGTATCGGCAAGCCCGAAGTTCTTCAGCGTTTCGGCTGCGTCGTCGGCGTGCAGGGCGCATCGTTCGACGTCCCTCGGGGCGAGATATTTTGCATCATGGGACTGTCCGGCTCGGGCAAATCGACCCTCGTCCGGCACATTAACCGCCTCATTGACCCGACAGCAGGATCAATCGAAATCCTCGGGCAAGATGTCTCCACCCTATCCGACCGCGAACTGAGACGCATTCGCGCGCAGCAGATCGGCATGGTTTTCCAACACATGGCCCTGATGCCGCACCGAACGGTCAGGGATAACGTCGCCTATCCGCTCGAAATCAGAAAGGTTTCGAAATCCAAACGATGGGCCATTTCCGACCACGCCCTCGGGCTTGTTGACCTCACCGGATACGAAGACCGGCTCCCCAGCGAACTGTCCGGCGGCATGCAACAGCGCGTCGGGATCGCCCGCGCACTCGCCTCGGATCCTGAAATCCTCTTGATGGACGAGCCGTTTTCCGCGCTCGACCCTCTGATCCGGCTCCAATTGCAGGATCAGTTCAAGGCGCTCGTCGCACAACTTAAAAAGACGACACTCTTCATCACCCATGATCTGGACGAAGCCATCCGCATCGGCCACCGGATAGCCATCATGAAGGACGGCGTGATCGTTCAGATCGGGACACCCGAGGACATCGTCATGAACCCCGCGGACGACTACGTTCGGGAATTCGTTCAAGGCATCTCCAAGCTGAAACTGGTCAAGGCCCATTCGATCATGATGCCGATCGAAGAATTCAAAGCCACCGATGAGCGTTCGTTGGATGACGCGCCCCGCGCTGACGAAAACGCGGATCTCGATCAGCTCATCGATCTGTCGGTCCAGACCTACTCGCCCGTGATTATCACAGAAAACGGACAGGACATCGGCGTCGTCGACAAGGCACGCCTGCTCAGAGGCATTCAAGGGGGCAAAAATGACTGAAAAACAAGATCAGATCAAAGTCACCGCGGCCTCCGACATCGAAGTGAACCACGAAGAACTCGATGCCTCCATCCGCGAGTTTGCCGGTCCGAACGGTGATTTCTACGTCATCGCATTCCACAAGATCCACAACTCAACCGGCGCACTCCCCACAACCTTCAATTTCTTCGCCGCACTCTTTGGCCCACTTTGGGCTGCAAGTCGTGCGATCTGGGGGATGTTCTGGTCCTTCCTGATCCTCGAAATATTTGCTTGGGTTCAGATCGGACGCGGCTTTTGGGGCAATCCCGGTGCTGATCTCCTCGAACGGGCCGAGAGACAACAGGCCCGTGTGCAAGACATGCTCGAACGCGCGGCGGAGGCAGCAAGTCAAGACGACGTTGACCGGTTCACTACACTTGCCGGCAACCTTCAGAAAGCCGCCGAAAAAACACTCTCTGAAGCCAACGCCATCCAAAGCGAAGCCCCGGCAATCGCATTGACCGGCCTGCTCATTCTGCTCGTCGTCAAGGCTCTCCAAGGCTTCATCGCGAATTCCATCTATGAAAAGCGCTATTCAAACTGGCGGATCGACCACAGCATGGTCGAGAGTGGCCGCCACATGCGAAACATCGTCATGGGCGTTGTTCTCGTCGCTGCGATCGCGCCCCTCATCATCTTCAAATTCACCGTCAACACGAGCTTTGCGTTCCTCGACGCCTTCCCGGAGGAAGCGGTCTCTCAAGTGTTGCTGGGCGAAGGCAACGGCACGTTGTTCGCCGCACTTGCTGGCTGGATGGAGGCGCGTATCGATGCCGCCGCACTTGCAGGCGGGGACGTATTTGACGGCGTCGTCGCCACCGTTCGCGCTGTGCTGGATGGCTTGACGCTGGCACTGATCGGGTCTCCCTGGCCCGTCGTCATGTTGATCATCTGTGTCACAGCCTGGCGCTCGGCCGGACCACGCGTCGCAATCTTCACAGCCGCATCGTTGGCCTATATCGCGCTCCTTGGCTATTGGGCGGTTGCCATGGAAACCGTCGCACTGGTCGGCGCTTCAGTCCTGCTTTGCGTCGTCATAGGCATTCCACTGGGGATATGGTTCGGAAAATCCCAGCGCGCCTATTCAGCCGCAGAACCGGTGCTGGACCTGATGCAAACGCTGCCTGCCTTCGTCTACCTGATCCCGATTATTGCCTTCTTTGGCACAGGCAATCCGCCGGGCATTCTGGCAACGATCATCTTCGGCATGCCTCCCGTCATCCGCCTGACGGCCCTTGGCATGCGCGGTGTGCCGGAAAGCATCAAGGAGGCCGCCGTCGCGTTCGGAGCATCGCGCTGGCAATTGCTCAAAGATGTCGAACTCCCGCTGGCGCTTCCCTCAATCATGACGGGGGTGAACCAGACCATCCTGATGTGCCTGTCGATGGTTGTGATCATCTCCCTGATCGGAGGCGGCGGTCTGGGAAAGGAAATCCTCGAAGCCCTGCAATACGCGGCGAAAGGGCCAGGCTTGTTGGGCGGCTTCGCCATTCTCTTTCTGGCAATGGTCATGGATCGCATCGTTCAGGGTGCATTCCGCCAAAAACGCTGAACGGACAGCTCGGCCAACGCTAGCGGCGAAATGTCCCATGGGGCACCACTCAGCACGGCATCACCAGTTTGATACGCGAAATCGCAGACGCGAGTGACATTCGCTATGCGGCGGTGACATAGCCGCTCCATCGGGACTGTCACTGGTGTGACGGCTGCGCCTCCCCACATCTGTTCGCAGAGGAGATCAGCCATGCTCGACACCTACACCATACGCGAAACCGATATGCCCGAAGAGATGCGTTTCCTGTTGCAGACCTATCCGCGCGACACATGGGACAGTCATCCGGGATTCAGGGAAAAGACCCGCCATTGGCTCGGCGCTCACCGGATGTTCCGGCGTGTGGCAGAGCGCATTCGGCTGGATACCCAAGCCGTCCTCAATAAGGAAATCGCCATCGATGACTACGCCGGTCGGCTGTCCAATCTCGGCGGAAATCTGGTGGCGAACCTGCATGGGCATCACGGTTGGGAAGACCGCAGCTATTTCCCCGAGCTGGCCGCAGCCGACCCGCGATTCAACGCGGGTCTGGAACTCCTTGAACAGGATCACCTTGATCTCGACATTGTGCTGGACGACATGACGCGCAAGTCAAACCGTGTCATCAAACTCGCCACACTGGATGAGGCCCAAGCCAGAGAGGAAACCAATGCCGTCCTCCCCGCCGCCACCGCGATCGAGATGTTTCTCAAACGCCACCTCAGCGACGAGGAAGAACTGGCCGTGCCGATCATCCTTCATCACCGGCTAAGAGGATAACATGAAAACCGATACCGCCACCGAGGAAGACCAGACAAACGCCAAAACGCGCCGCGCACAGGGCGAATTCGTGCGCGGCGTCAGCGCGTTCCGACATGCGATAGGCGAACCGGACTTCCCGGCGGAACCCGGTCGCTATCACCTCTATGTGGCTTTCAATTGCCCTTGGAGCCACCGAGCCTCCCTGGCGCGCGCGATCCTTGGCCTCGAAAACAGCATAACGATGGATGTGGCCTTCCCCAACCGCACCGACGAATCCGATCCGGCTGGCCCAAATCTCTGGGAATTCTCACCGCAGCGCGTCGCGACCCTGACCGACGCGCCCCTGCCAGAATGCACAGCAGAAACCGGCACTGGAGAGCGGCTTCGTCTCGCCAAGGAAATCTACCAGCGCGAAAACTCTACTGAGCAATCCTTGCCCATCCTGTTCGACAAGGTCTCACGCCGCATCGTCAGCAATGAAAGCGCCGAGATCGTGCGGATGCTCGATACACATGCCGCTGCTCTCGGGAACACGCGGCCAGACCGCCCGCGCCTCCTGCCCCGCGCTACGGCGACCCGTGAATTCGTCGCAATGCTGAACGAACGCATCTACACCACGATCAATAACGGCGCATACAAGGCCGGTTTTTCATCTAGCCAATCGGTCTACGCCACGGCCTTCCGCGCCTATTTCGAGACGCTCGCTTGGTTGAATGACCTTCTTTCAGATGGCCGTCCATTCCTCGCAGGGGATGCTTTTACCGAAGCCGACCTGCGCCTCTTTCCCACAGTTTACCGCCACGATCCGGTTTACTATGTCCGCATGAAATTAAACGGCGCGCGCATACTCGACTATCCTCACTTGTGGCGCTGGCTCTGTCGCGTCTATGCCATCGAAGGCGTCGCAACCGCCGGTTCGCTGGTTCATTGCCGGCAGGGATACTTCGGTAGATCGTGGAATAAGGTCGTGCCTCTCGGACCACTCACCCCCACCACATATCCAGAGGCCTATCTCCAGCCCGATCTCGCTGAAGCGCGCTTCGGCTTCCTCACTGCGTGATCATTTGTTCAAATGCGTTTAGCGCGATGGGAGGGCCACCCTGACGCATATTCCGTCAAGGCGACCCTCCATAAAGGGGTTACTTGGGCAGCAACACCGTATCGACCACATGGATCACGCCGTTTGACTGCATGACATCGGCAATCGAAATCCGCCCCGCATTGCCGCTCTCGTCATAGATATAGATCGTGCGGCCCTGCACCTGCGCAGAGAGCGCGTCACCGGAGACAGTCTGCATGTGATAGAATCCGTCATCGCCCGCGCGAACCCGAATGGTCTCAGCCGAAATATCGCCTGAAACCACATGCGCCGTCAGGATCTTGACCAGCATGTCCTTGTTTTCGTCCATCAGCAAAGTGTCGACTGTCCCTTCCGGCAACGCATCAAACGCCGCATTGACTGGGGCAAAGACGGTAAATGGCCCCTCGCCCTGAAGCGTATCGACCAGACCCGCCGCCTGCACGGCAGCCACCAGCGTTGTGTGATCGGCAGAATTCACCGCATTCTCGATGATGTTCATATCCGCAAACATGGCCGCACCACCGACCATTGGGTTTTCATCTGCGTGACTCTCGGCCATCGCCATAGTTGCACCCATCGCGAACGCTGCAAGACTTCCCACAAAAATAGACGCTTTCATTCTTCAGTTCCTTTCTGTTGTGTTGCTTCGATTGAAGACAGCAGGAACCACGGAACGGGTGGCCGGAGAGTTTCACCCTCCCGCGAAAAAACGCCCAGAAAAATAATTAAATTATTGATATTAATACAAAAAAATTCCAAAAATCTCGCCAGCACGCCCCGAACCACGCCGCACCCACCCCTTCAAATAAATTCGGTTCGCCCCGAAACTATTCCCGCCGGAGCTGCGTGACTGCGGGTGGGAATTTGACCCAACCGCCGAATTCTGTGACGCTAATCGGGAGAAACCAATGGGTGAGAATGACAACGCGCGACGACATTGAGGAAATGATTGCGCGTATCGCGTTGCGGGACCGCTCGGCATTTGCCGCGCTCTACGATGCGACGAGCGCCAAGTTATTCGGCGTATGTCTGCACATTCTTAAGAGCCGGTCAGAGGCAGAAGACGTGCTACAAGACGTCTATCTCCGCATCTGGCAAAAGGCAGACGGCTATCGCGTCACCGGCCATAGCCCGATGACCTGGCTGATCACCGTCGCCCGCAATCTGGCAATTGACCGCCTGCGTAAACGCCGCCCGGAACCTGCCGAAGCATCCGCAGCCGCCGACTTGCCCGACACACAGCCGGGACCGGAAGCACTCACAATCGCGCGGTCGGAGCGGTCGCGGATTGATGCCTGCATCGGTGAGCTGGAGCACGCCAAAGGCGAAGCAGTGCGTGCCGCATATCTGGACGGGGTAACCTACAAAGATCTCGCCCAGCGCTTTGACGTGCCGCTCAATACCATGCGCACGTGGCTGCGGCGCAGCTTGCTCAAACTGAAGGAGTGTCTGACCCGATGACAGGGCGCGACGACACATATGACGACGCGGCACTGGTTGCCGAATATGTGCTGCATCTTCTGGAGCCGGAAGAGCGCGATGCATTTGAACGCCGTCTTGCGAACGACCGCCAGCTTCAG
>JAEPMR010000039.1 GCA_017643845.1 Marivivens sp.
GAATCGATCGCGGCGACCAGCAAAGCTAAGGACCTCGCGGCGTCCCTTCGAGAGGGCGGCGTGTCGATCATATCCGCCGCCGTCGCCTCGGGCGAGGTAAGCTCTGGGGCCCTGCGCATCCGCTTCGACCAGAGTTCATTGGCCCATGTTCTTGGACTGACGCCCGGTGATATCGATCTCGCAGTTCTGGATCTGGAGTCGCCGTTCACGTGCCGACGGCGCGGCGTCGAAATGAAGATTGTCGCCGGCGAGAGACAGCCGACGCCAGATCCGGTCCTTCTCCGCGCTATTCGCAATGCGCATCGCTGGGCAGCGATGCTGAAGAGTGGCGTCGCGCTCAGAAATATTGCCCAACGAGAAGGCTTCTCCGAGAGCTATGTCGCTCGGATCCTCCCGCTGGCGACACTCTCGCCGCGGATCCAGGAAGCGATCGTCACCGGGACCCAACCGCTCGAGTTGACCCTCGAGACGCTGGTGCGGACCCGACTGCCCCTCGATTGGGCCAGCCAGGAGAAGCGCTTCAAACTTGCCGCATGAACGGTTTCCCTGTTCGCCGCACAGGATTCCCTGTTCTTTCGAGAGAGTTCCCTGTTCGGCCTCAAAGATTCCCTGTTAGTTCGCTCAGGGAAATATCGCCCAAGTATCTGAAAAACAAATAAAATTCAGCACATAAATCGCTGAAGAAAGCCTCGAAACCGCGGAATTCCCTGTAAATTGCCTGTTATCAGAGAAATCCTGGAAAACCCCACCGGCCAAACTGGGCAACAGAGACCGCGCCCCTAAACCGGCCTGGATCAGCCCTCACGGTGCGTCTCATGCAGGACCGCACAGCCGCAAACCCGCGCAATGTCGGGGAAAATCGGTGCAAACTTGCTGTGGGCAGTAGAGATAGGGGTCGGTGGCGGTGGTGTCAGACCAATTCGAACCCGTCTCTACAAGGACAGTATGCCTGCCCTTTTGCCTCGCCTAGTTCACGCCACTCGGCGAGAGCGGCGGCGCGGTTGGCCTTGAAGTGCTGTCGGTTGGAGAGGCTGCGTTCCTAGTTAAAATGGTTCGAGATGGAGGCGTGGACAGCGGCGAATTTCTGAAGGCTTCGCATCCGCCGGAAGCGGAGCATCGCCCGCTCCCGTCTTCAGATTGGCAGGTGTGAATTCTCCGCCCTATTGTTCAACCAACGGCCCGTTTCCTGCCGTTCGGTGGCACCGATTGCTTTCAGGGCAGCACCGTATGACCGGAGCTTAGCGTCATTATTGCCTCGGGTTGGCCATGCTTGCGCATTGCTTTCCTGAGGAATTTAAGCTCTGACTTCTTGTCTCGGGTCTTCGTCACGAAGCTCTCCAGAACCTCACCTTCGTGATCAACCGCTCGCCATGTAGTGTCGCTCGCTTTTGATCCTCACGAACATCTCGTCGAGATACCATCGCCAGTGGCTCGACTTCATCCACTCGATCCGGCGCTTCCGGATCTCGGCCGCGAACATCGGGCCGAAGCGATGCCACCAGAACAGCACAGTTTTATGGCCGACGCCGACGCCGAGCTCGTGGGGCAAATTCTCCACGTTGCGCCGTAACAGCGGGAAGCGTTTGTTTGGCAGTAATGCCAAACGGATAATCTCTTCATTTGTTTTGAAGC
This sequence comes from Marivivens sp., assembly GCA_017643845.1. Taxonomy (GTDB): domain Bacteria; phylum Pseudomonadota; class Alphaproteobacteria; order Rhodobacterales; family Rhodobacteraceae; genus JAEPMR01. Next base: position 1,633 of record JAEPMR010000039.1, read on the forward strand.
ACTTGAACGGGCCTCGTTTCATCACCCAAAGTTGCTGTACGGGCCCCTGCTCCGTTTCAAGCGAGGTTTCTCCGGCAGATCCCCTTGCCCGGTTGAACAGAGCGGCCCCTTAGAAATTCAAGGCGCTTTTTTCGCCGCCAGCTGAAGCCGCTCGAAAATGTCATAGCGTTCCTGATGCGCTGATCGGGCAGAGCGCGTTGGCACATACACGTTCGAAAACCGCGACATCGCTCCCATTGCATTCGGAATATCAGAGAACATGCCTCCTGCCACACTCCCTAGTATTGCCGCCCCCAAAAGTACCGGCTCATCTGCCTCCGGGGCAGCGACCTCCACATCCGTTGTGTCAGCCAATAATTGTCGGATAACATCATGCCGCCCCGCCCCGCCGCTGATGACAATGCGATCGACCATGGCTCCCGCCGCCGCCTGCGCAGCGACGATCTGACGAAGACCGTAGCCTATGCCACACAGCCCAGCGACATAGAGCCCAACGAGGCTGTCAAACCCCTGATCCATGCCCAACCCCGCGATGATCGCACGGGCATGCGGGTCCGCAAAAGGAGCCCGATTTCCCAAAAACTCAGGCACCACGTGAATACCGGCCGCCAGGCTGAACAGATCGGCGCCCGCCGCCACGCGATTTGCCACCTCTTCAGCGAGGAGTTCAGGCAAAGCCCTTCCCTGCGCTTCAGCCAAGAGGCGCGTTTCTTCGGCGCAGGGATGAAATGCCAGCAGCACCTCTATCGCGGCACCTGCCGCAGATTGCCCGCCTTCATTCAGCCATAACCCCGGCACCATGGCCGAATGATAAGGCCCCCAGACCCCTGAAACGAACACCGGATCAGCTGTTGTCGTCATTGTGCAGGACGAGGTGCCGAAGACATAAGCCATCGTGCCCAGCAGCGCAGCAGGTCCACCCGCACCGATGGAGCCAACCCCGCCCGCATGCGCATCAATTAGACCGGCACCAACCGGCGTCCCCGCCAGCAGACCGAGATCATTGGCCGCCTCTGCCGTCAGCCCCTGTCCAAGCGGCATGCCCGCTGGAACGACTTTCGTTCCAATCCGTTTGAATCCTTCATCAGCCAGTTCCTCTAGCCCGATCTGATGAAAATAACTACCGTCCCATTTCTGCTCATGCGCGAGGTATGTCCATTTGCACGTCACAGTACATACCGACCGCGCCAGATCACCGCTCGCGCGCCAGGTGAGAAAGTCCGTGAGATCCATGAACTGCCATGCACGGGCATAAATTTCGGGGCGGTGCTCTTTAAGCCATAACAGCTTCGGAGTCTCCATCTCCGGAGAAATCCGCCCGCCGACATAGTCCAGCACACGGTGCCCGCCCGCATTGATCCGTTCGGCCTGTGCAATCGCACGATGGTCCATCCAGACAATGATATTGCGGTCCGGATATGCCGGATCACCGACAGGCAGCGGAACCCCGTCCTCCCCCAGCACAACCAGCGAACAGGTCGCATCAAACCCGATCCCTGCAACTTGCGATGGAACGGCGCCGGCTGCCGCCATCGCGCCTTGCACCGATGCCGCGACAGCAGCCCATATGTCATCGCTGGATTGTTCGGCAATCACACCGCCTTCGCGATGTATGGAGATCGCCTGCTTGGACGTTCCCAGCATCCGGCCATCGACCGTGAAGACGCCCGCGCGCGCGCTTCCCGTACCTACGTCGACCCCGATGACCAGGCGCTGTGCATTTTCCTGCTTCACCATCCCGCCAGCCACCTACAGGTCCACGCTGTTGGGCAAGATCACCATGTCTCGGATCACCACCCCCTGCGGCCGCGTCAGCATGAACAGAACCGCTTCAGCGACCTCGCGCGGCTGCATCAGCGAGCCATTGGCCAGCGCCTCTTCCATCTTTTCCTTCGGCCAATCGTCAAGGAGAGCCGTGACGACTGGCCCCGGAAGGACGGCACCCATACGGATACCATATTCCGAAACCTGACGGCGGGTTGCGTGCAAGAAAGCCTGAACCGCAAACTTCGACGCGGTATAGACCGGCTCCCACACCACTGGCACAACACCCGCAACAGAGCTTGTGAAAATGATGTCTCCGCCGCGTCGCTCGATCATCGCCGGCAATACGGCCTGCACACACCGAAACGCCGCATTCACATTCAGGTTCAAAACCATATCCCACTGATCGGGATTCCCCTCCGCTGCGGCGCCACCGACATAGGCGCCGGCATTGGCATGGAAAATGTCCAGTGGTCCGACAAGCGCCTCAATCTTCGGCAGCATTACCGAAACCTGCGCACCGTCGAGCAGATTCAGCTCCAAGGGATAAGCGTTTTCTCCCAGTTCTTCACAAACAGCAGTCAGCCGCTCCCTGTCACGGTCGATCAAAACGACCTTGCAGCCCTGTTCGATCAGAATGCGCGCACATTCCAGCCCGATTCCCGATGCAGCTCCCGTGATTGCTGCCGTTTTCCCGATCAGTGCTTCAGCCATTCGTCTCCCCTCCTGTGATTATGCGCGGCCATGACTGGCGCGTGAGCGACGCGCAAGCGAGTCGACGACGACGGCGATTGCCAGCACAGCACCCGTGATCATGTAGCGCAGCGACGAGCTCAGGTTGAGCAAGGTAAGACCATTGGAGATAGCCATGATAACGAGCACACCCAGAAGCGCGGACCAAGCAGACCCCCGCCCACCGAAAAGTGACGTACCGCCAATCACGGCTGCGGCAATCGCATTGAGGTTAACATCTCCTGTCCCCGCCTGTTGACTGGCAGACGCCAGCCGCGCCGCGGCAAAGACCCCGCCCAGCGCAGCAAGGCTCGAACAAATCATGAAGGCGCTCAACCGGATGGCTTTAACATTGATACCCGACCGCCGTGCCGCCTCTGCATTACCCCCAACGGCAAACATCGATCGCCCCCATTTCGTGCGGGTGAGTGCATAGTTGAGCACGACCACGAGTAGCGTAAATGCGCCAAACATCCATGGCACGCCACGCCCTTTCTCAAGGTAGTAAACCGCAAAAACCAACGCGACGGAGAGCACGAGGGCTTTGGTCAAGGTGACACTCAAACCGCTCGCCGACAGGTTTGCCGCCCGCCGTTTTTGTCCGGTACGGATGCCCCCGAAAATGATCATTGCACCCGGCAGGACCGCCAGCATGTAGGACAACCATGCAGGCATAATCAGAATCTGTCCGAACCGGACCAGCGGTGACGTAAACGGAAGGTTAATCGAGCCGGTCGGCCCGAGGATATAGAGCTGCATCCCGAGCAGGGTCAACAGACCGGCAAGCGTCGCCACGAAACTGGGCATTTCGAACCGATTGCGCAGGAAGCCGTAAACCAGCCCGACCAGCATGCCCGTGACGAGGACGGCAGCAATCGTGAAGGGTAGCGCAATGCCGGCATTGACCCACAAAACGCCCGTCATGGCAGAGGCCAGACCACTCATTGAGCCAATTGAAAGATCGATCTCTCCCAGCAACAGGACGCAGACCACACCGAGCGAAATCAATCCAACCGCTGCCGCATCAAAGAGCAAATTCACCAGATTGTTCGGTGCGAGAAACACCGGGTTCAGAACGCTAAAAACAATCGAAATCAGAAACAGGCCAACAAACACCGGCAGCATTCCCAGATCACCGGATCGCACCTGGTCATAAAAGGCGCGTAAGGCCCCAGTCAGCCCCTCATCATGCCTGACACGGCTGTCCGCCCGATCCAATTGCTGGGTAAGCCCTATGTTGTTTTGTTCTTGGGTCATAATTGGTCCCCCATCGCCTCAAGCTTGCGCGCCGCACGCCGCGAAACCGAATTTTCAGAGGCCCCGGTGATTGCCGCGACCAGTTCTTCATGCGTTGCATCGGCCGTGAACACGCCGTTGTTGCGCCCCAGGCGCAAAACAACGATCCGGTCGGCCACCGCTCTGACGTCTTCCATATTGTGGGAAATCAGGATCACCCCGTGTCCTCGGTCGCGGACCCGTTCGATCAGGTTGAGTACCTCTGCGGTCTGCGCCACACCTAGCGCTGCCGTTGGCTCGTCCAGCATAATGATATTCGGATCGAGCAGGAGCGACCTTGCAATCGCCACCGTCTGTCTTTGGCCACCCGAAAGCGATGCAATCGGCTCCCGCACAGATGGAATCCGTGCTGCCAGCTCTTGCAGGAGCGTCCATGCACGAACCTCCATCTGGACCTCGTCCATCCGCCAAGGCGAGATCTCGTGCCCGAGAAACAGATTGGCAACCACATCGAGGTTCTCGCACAACGCAAGATCCTGAAAAACCGTGGCGATCCCCATTTCAAGCGCCTTTCCCGGTGTATCAAGTGTCACCTGATTGCCAAGATATTCGATCACGCCGGACGACGGTTGATGGACCCCGGCCAGGACCTTCACCAGTGTGGATTTTCCGGCACCGTTATCGCCAACGAGCGCCACAACCTCACCGGCCCGAACTTCCATCTCGATGTCGTCGAGCGCCGTTACGGCCCCAAACTGTTTGCCAATCCCCTGCAAACGCAAAAGCACGTCACCCTTTTCAGGGATTTGAGCGCCAGTCGCCATCACCTGTTCCTCCCGAGGCTTTGCCCGGCGCCGCAACATCGCGGCACCGAGCGTCTTGTATGATCTTACTCGATTCCCAGCGCAGCACACGCCGCCGCATATTCGACGGTGCAAACTTCTTCCGCTGACTGGATACCGGCATCAAAGATCAGTTCTTTGATGTTTTCCTGCGTCACAACCGCCGGAACAAACAATTGCGAAGGCGTGTTGTAAAGCGACGTCGTTGCTTCCGGCGTCTCGCCATTGATCAACTGCACCGCAACTTCCGCCGCAGCCGCAGCCACAATTTCGGATGGTTTCGAAATGGTGTTGTACTGATCGCCAGCGATAATCAACTGAAGTGCAGCAATCGTTGCGTCGTTGCCGGTGACAGGCGGCAACGGATCAACGCCAGCAGCCTTGAGAGCAGCAATCGCGCCGCCGCCAGTACCGTCATTCGCTGCCACGATTCCGCGGATCTCATCACCGAAACGGGTAATCTGACCAGCAGCCCACTCCTGTGCCTTCGGCGGTGCCCAGTCCGGCGTATCGAACTCGGACAGAGTGACGTAGGGCGAGGCATCAAGTGCACGATCGATGCCATCGCGGATCAGCCCTGCTGCTGCATCAGTGGGCGAGCCGTTGATCTGCAATACACCAGCGCCTTCCGGCACACCCTCGGCTTGAAGATGCTCTACCAGCGACTGCGCGATCGCGTATCCGATGCCTTCGTTATCAAAGGACACATAGAAATCCGCCGGGGTATCGGGGATCGGGCGGTCGTAGGCGATCACCTTCACGCCCTGCGAATGTGCAATCTGCACCAATGCCGCAGCCGCCGACGAGTCGACCGGGTCCAGAACAACCACGCTCGCGCCCTGCGCAATCACCGAATTGAACTGCTGCTGTTGAAGCGCGACATCGGCGTTACCGTTCTGATAAATAAGTTCACAATCTGGGCACAGGTCGCCCATCGCCGCCTGGAAGCCCGGCCAATCATGCTCTTCGTATCGGGTCGAAGCCTGATCCGGCATCAGGAATGCCACGGTTTCCGCCGTCGCGGTTGTGGCGACCAGCGCGCCCATCAGCGCAGATGTCGCCAACAGTGTCGTTTTCTTGATCATTTGCAATTTCCTCCATGTCAATTTCGCACCCACTTCGTAGCGAAGTTGCGTTTGCTCATGTCGAGATCGCCGCAGCACATCCCCACACTTTACGCACTCCTCCCTGAGCGCAACCGATTGAACATTTTGCTCCATCGATTGCGCAAACGTTGCTACATCGATTGAGTTTTGTCAATATGGACATGTAGCGAATGTAAAAGAGGTCATGCCGAAGGCGGCGACATGGAAAAAAACAAAAAGAAAACAACAATCTATGACATCGCCAGTCTCGCCAATGCGTCACCAAGTGCTGTGAGTGCAGTACTCAATGGCACCTGGGAGAAACGGCGCCTGAGTCGCAAACTCGCCGAAAGGGTCATGCGCGTCGCAGAGGAACAGGGCTACTCCGTCAACGTTCAGGCGAGCCTATTACGGCGGGAGCGTTCCAATATTGTGGGAATGATCGTCCCGAAATACGACAATCGCTATTTTGGTGAAATTGCCGAACAGTTCGAGGCAATGGCCCGCGCGCGCGGCATGTTCCCCGTTGTGACCTGTACCCAGCGGGATCCGCAACTCGAATTCGAGGCCGCCCGCGAACTGATTTCCTATCAGGCCGAATGCCTGATCGTGACAGGAGCCACCGATCCCGACAGGATCTCGAATTTCTGCGCGGGTTCAGGAGTCCAATCCATCAATCTCGATCTTCCCGGTAGCGGCGCCCCTTCCATCATATCGGACAACGAAGCCGCCGCTTTCGATCTCACAAACCTCATTCTGGACCGCTGCCAACAGGAAATGGGCTGGATAGGCCCGCTTCGATTCGTCGGGGGACGCCTCGCCGACCACAACACTTCCACGCGCCTGTCGGGCTTCCTCTCAGCGCACAAAGCCCGCGGCATGGAAATTTCAAATGACCACGTTCTGGCCGCCGGCTACTCGGCCGAAAGCGCGGCACGCGTGCTGGCAGAGTTCCAACCTAACGAACCCACAGGGCTCTTTGTAAATTCCACGATCTCTCTAGAAGGCGTTGTCCGCTGGCACAGCGGGTTAGGCAGACTCTCCAAGAATGTGCGGTATGGATGCTTTGACTGGGATCCATTCGGGTCATTCTTGCCCGGCAACGTGGGAATGGTCGAGCAAGACGTAACAGCGATGCTCACCAAAGCCTTCTCGCTCATCAACCGGAATGACGTGCCACCAGAACGGTATCTCGTTCCGTGCAAGCTGAGGGTTTTCTAGATTCGCACCCGTCCCGCGAATGCTCTCCACCATACCGGCGCGGCAACCGTGTGATTGCCGCGCAGGGGTGGATCACCAGCTATTGTAGCCCAGGTACTTGCCAGACATTTCGACCTTCACCCGGTCCCCTTTTGGATGCTCGACGCGGGTGACCGACATATCGAAGTCAATCGCGGACATGATCCCATCCCCGAACTTTTCCTGAATAAGCGCCTTCAATGTAGGGCCATAAACGCCCACAATTTCATAGAAGCGGTAAATGCATGGGTCGGTCGGAACGGCTTGCTCCCAGATCTTCGTCGGGCTCTCTGCCAACACCGCCTCAGCCTCTTGCGGCAACCCCATCACCTTGACCATCAATGCGGCCTTTTCCTTGGGGAACGCGTTCATTCCCATTGCCGCAGAATGAGTCCACACAGGCGACATCCCGATCTTGTCGGCAATCTCCTCCCACGTCATTCCAGCCTGTTTCTTGGCCGAAAGGATCAGGGCCGTTACGTCTTCTTTCGTCATCATTTCTGACATATTGAACGAGTCCTTCATTTTACAATCCTAGCTCTGTTAAACTCGGGTGATTTTCGGGGCGGGGCGTGCCTTCCGGCCAATGAAACAGCCGGTCTTTTTCACGGATCGGCACATCATTGATTGAGGCATGGCGAACGGCCATGTAACCAAGCGTGTCAAACTCCCAATTCTCATTTCCATAGGCACGGAACCATTGACCGCTAGCGTCATGCCACTCGTAACAAAAGCGAACGGCAATCCGGCTGTCGCCATGGGTCCAGATTTCTTTGATGAGGCGATAGCCAGACTCGTTAGCCCATTTGCGGGTCAGGAAGCCGACGACTTCATCTCGTCCACTGAAAAACTCTGAGCGGTTGCGCCATTTTGTGTCCGGCGTATAGGCCATCGCCACCTTTGAGGGATCTCGCGTGTTCCAAGCGTCCTCGGCCATGCGAACTTTTTTGATCGCATCGGCACGCGTGAAAGGAGGGATCGGTGCGCGTGGCAGACGATCGGTCATGTGCCTCACCCCTCGACCGCGAGCAATCTTGGCGCGGGAGGCTCGGCCTCGGCCTGCGCATCACTCTCCACATCAATGCGCACCGTGGTCGGGCTGTTAGCCCCCTCTGAACTGGCCACCACCTCGGTGGAACCGCGGCTCAGGAACTGAACGAGGTGGTTACGGATTGCGTAGTAATTGGGGTGTTCCACGATCTCTGCGCGATTGCGTGGGCGGGGAATTGTGATTTCCACGCTCTCTGCCACACGCGCCATGGGGCCATTGGTCATCAACAGAATACGATCCGCCAACAGGATCGCTTCGTCGATGTCATGGGTAATCATGAAAACGGTCTGATCCGTATCGCTCCAGACCTTGATCAACTCATCCTGAATCGTCCCGCGCGTCAGCGCGTCCAAAGCGCCGAAGGGTTCGTCGAGCAACAAAAGCTTCGGCTCGTTCGCAAAGGCTCGCGCAATCGAAACTCTCTGGCGCATACCGCCGGAAAGCTGGCTGGGTTTACGATGAATCGTATCACCTTTCAGCCCGACTTTTGCGAGAAAGGCCGTTGAATGCTCGATAACTTTGGCCTTGTCCCAATCGGGAAAGCGGGCGGCGACACCGAATGTCACGTTCTTCAGCGCCGAGAGCCACGGAAGCAAAGAGTAGTTCTGGAAAACCACGCCACGGTCCAAACTTGGCCCTGATACCGCGAAGCCGTCCATTTTGACGACACCGCTGCTGGGTTCGGCCAGGCCCGCGAGGATGTTCATGATAGTGGATTTACCACAACCGGAATGGCCGAGGATGCAAACAAATTCACCCTTCTCGATGCCAAAACTGGCATCTTCAAAAACTGTGAACTCTCCCCCTTTGCCATCGGGATAACGTTGGGAAAGTTTTTCGATACTGAGGAAAGAGGATCCCATGAATGCGCTCCTATTCACTATATGCGACAGCGCGCTGCAACAGGCCGAACAGGGAGTCCAGCAGCATTCCAACGATGCCGATCATGAGGATTGAGAAAATAACCGAAGTCAGATCAAGGTTGTTCCACTCGTTCCATACGTAGTAGCCGATCCCTGTGCCACCGACGAGCATCTCGGCGGCAACGATCACCAGCCAGGCGATCCCGATCGAAATCCGCATCCCCGTCACGATTGTTGGTGCGGCTGCGGGCAGGATGACCGTAAAGGCGGTTTTGAGCGCGCCAAGTTCATGCGTGCGAGCCACATTGACCCAGTCCTCTCGCACACCCGCCACGCCAAAGGCTGTATTGATCAACATCGGCCATATCGAGCAGATAAAGATGACGAATATCGCACTCGCCTCGCTATCCTGAATGACAAACAACGCAAGCGGCATCCACGCCAACGGCGAGATCGGTCGCAATACCTGAATGAAGGGATTCAATGCTTTGTAGGCGACTGAGGACATGCCGATCAGGAAGCCCAGCGGGATCGCAATCACCGCCGCCAGCGCATACCCAGTCAGCACGCGATAGATCGAATAACCAATCTGGATTCCAATACCCTTATCATTCGGGCCCGCATCATAGAACGGGTTCGAAAGCTGCTCCCACGCTTTGCCGATCACTTGGCTCGGTGGCGGGACACCCGCCTTTGGCTGCCCGCCGCCGGTCAGCAACTCGTATTCGGTCAACTCTCCTGCTGCCTTTGGCGCGGGGATAGAAAACTCCCAGATCAGGCAGACCCCGAGCAGGAACAGCACCGATAACAGTGCTGCCCGTTTGTTTTCTGACAAAATACCCATCATTCCGCCTTGATTGCGAAGCTGTTAACATAGGCTTCTGGTTGGGCCGGATCGAAGGTCTTGCCCATGATATTATGCGACTTGTAGGTCACATCAGGCGCATCATAACCGAGGTCAGTCATCACCTTCTTCGCATCCGAAGCGAGGTAGACCTGCTCGGCCACTGCCTTGTAGTCGATGTCACCACCAATATAGCCCCAGCGTTTCATCTGCGTCAGGATCCAGACCCCCATCGAGTGCCACGGGAAGGGGTCGAAATCGATGCGGTCAGGAACCCGCTTCACCTCGCCCAAACCGTCAGCATATGTGCCGGTGAGCACCTGCTGCACGACCGTGACCGGCTGGTTGAGATAGTTCGTTGGAGAGATCGCTTCCGCAATTTCGACACGATTATCGGGGTTCGACGCGTATTGTGTGGCATCGATGATGGACTTCAGAAGCGCGCCATATGTGTTGGGCAGTTCCGTCGCAAAGGAGAGCGGCGCGGCAAAAGCACAACAGGGGTGCCCCTCCCAGATTTCCTTGGTCAGAATATGGATAAAGCCAATGCCTTCATAAACAGCGCGCTGGTTGAACGGGTCTGGCGACAAATACCCATCAAGGTTTCCGGCGCGCAGGTTGGCAACCATTTCCGGCGGCGGCACGACACGGATCTGAATATCCACGTCAGGGTCCAACCCGAATTCTGCGACGTAATAACGAAGCAGGAAGTTATGCATCGAGTACTCGAACGGCACACCGAAGGTGAACCCTTTCCACTGGCTTGGATCACGCTTGTCTAGGTGTTCATTGGAAAGGACGATGGCCTGACCGTTAATATTTTCGACTGCGGGCATGATGTACGGCTCGGCCACAGAACCCGCGCCCAATGTCATCGCCAGTGGCATCGGCGTCAGCATATGGCTGGCGTCATATTCGCCCGAAAGCGATTTATCCCGCGCGACCGCCCAGCCTGCGGTTTTGATCACCTGCGCATTCAGCCCGTAGCGCTCGTAGAAACCCAAAGGCTGCGCCATGATGATCGGGGTTGCGCAGGTAATTGGTACAAAGCCGATATTCAGGTCGGTTTTCTCCGGCGGGCCAAGATCGTCGAGGATTGCAGCCGCCGCCTGTTTGACGGGAAAGACCGACGCCAGCGCTGCCGCAACAGTCGATCCGCCGAGCATCCCCATGAAGGATCGGCGGGCGATGTCGTTCTGCCCGAATACCGAGCGCACGATGGCGCTTTCGACAGCCCGTTCCATCATGTCCTCGGAGGACATCTCGGCAGGTTCGCTGTATGTCTTGTCGTGTCCGTGACCGCTTGCGCAGCTATCACATCCGCAATCAGCCCCGTGCCGCAGATCGGTCTGTTCGGAATAAGGATTGCCTAAACTTTTGATTGTCATGTCCATCTCCTGTCAGCGTCACAGGTAGATTTCCATTGATGCGCAGCGGTTTGTAGACTGTATGTTGATCGCTCAATTTAACGCTTGTTATTGAAATTACTGGTTATTTTTTAGGCAGGCGTCACGAAATTTCGTAATTTACGAGTTTTCGTATTCTGCAACCCAGCTTTCGGCACTCATGATCAGCACCATGTTGGATATCACCGATTCTCATAGCCTCGTTGTCGCTCAGCCGCTGCCAAGCCTGCTCTTGAACCTCAGGAGCGATACAATCGTGGCCGCGAATGCTTCTGCACACCGGCTGTTCGGCAAGGATGTGGCGGCGGAGTCGTTCTCCGCGCTCGTCACGAGCAACATCGCGGACGCTGCGGTCTTTTTCGAAGCCGTACTGCATTTCGGTCGATACGTGGACAGATCGATCCGTCTACGCGCGACAGACGACGATCCGCTGCGACTCGAAACTTATGGAATTGCGCAAGACAAAAAGACGATCCTCCTGAGCTTTCTGGACCTCGAGGACTTAGAGAGGCGCAATCAACGGGACGAACTCAACGCACATCACACCGCCGGCTTGTCTCAATGGCAGAATATCTACCGCTTCTTTCGAGAGGTCGAGGCACAGAACCACCTCATCCTCGAGGCTGCCGGCGAAGGCATCTACGGGATCGATGCCAAGGGAAAGGCGACCTTCGTCAACCGTGCGGCTCAGGAGATGTTGGGCTGGTCGTCCGATGATCTGATCGGGCGCGAGCTGCACCCGATCATTCACCACAAGCGTCTCAATGGCGAAAATTTCCCCGCCCATGAATGCCCCATCTACAAATCCTTCCGGCGCGACGAAACGATGCGCGTCGAAGATGACGTGTTCTGGCGTAAGGATGGCAAGCCCATCCTCGTCGAATACGTATCGACACCAATTTACGATCATGACGTTCTTGTCGGCGCTGTTGTGATTTTTCGTGACGTGACCGAGCGGAAGGAAAACGAGCGCAAACTGCGCGAGGCGCTGGCGCAGGTTGAAGACCTCAAGGTCAAGCTCGAACAGGAAAACGACTACCTCCTGACGGAAATTCGTTCCGCACGCTCCCATACAGGCGTGGTTGGGGTTTCACCCTCCATCAAGTTGCTTAACGCCCAGATCGACCTCGCAGCGAAGAGCGATGCGCATGTTCTGGTTACGGGGCCAACCGGATCAGGCAAAAGCCTCACCGCCTCGGCCATCCATGAGGCCAGTTCCCGTCATCGCAGACCTTTGGTGCGGATCAACTGCGATCAGAGCAGCGCCGACAAGCTTGAAGCCGAGCTGTTCGGATACCGCCGCGGCGCTTTTCCGGGTGCATCCCGCGACACCACTGGCAAACTGATGATGGCGCATAACGGAACGCTCTACCTTGATGAAGTCGCAGCGCTCCCCTCCGGTGTGCAGGCACGTCTTCAAGACGTGCTTGAAACGGGCCACGTAAGGCGGCTCGGAGACAGCGCGGAAACACCGGTGTCGATCACCATTGTTGCAACGACCTCGCGCAATCTGGCCGCCGAGGTAAAAGCCGGAGAGTTCCGGCAGGATCTCTATTTTGCATTGAACCTGCTTCCCATTTCCTGCCAGCCTCTCAAGGAAAGACCTGAGGATATCCCCTATCTGGCCCGCCATTTTCTGAACCGAACCACACGGCGGCTCAGGCTCCCCAAAGCGCGCCTGACCAAGGCGAATATTGCCGCGCTTAAGCAGTATGACTGGCCCGGTAATGTCCGCGAACTAGAGAATGTGATCGAGCGCACCGCCATTCTCGCGCAGGGTGGGCGGCTGAATTTCGAGTTACAGGGAAAAGAAAATTACCCGTCACCGCTCTCGGACAGGGTGCTGACACAGGACGAGCTCCGAAAGCTGGAGATCGAGAACTTCCGCAACGCGCTTGAACGCGCGGGCGGTAAAGTTTCCGGCACCAAAGGGGCCGCCACGATCCTGGGCATCGCACCGACAACAGCCTATTCAAAAGCAAAAGCCTTCGGCATCGATTTATCTCAGTTTTCGACCAGAAATTGACACTCGGCAGTATGTTTGGATTTCGGAGTCTGCTTCACAGACTTCAGCGCGATCAGGTCGCTCGGTCCCTTACACCACACAAAAATCCGCGCCATTCAGCAAGAGCGGCGGCACAGTTGAGTTTAAAATTGGGGCGAGTTGATAGGCTGCGCTCCTGACTAAAGTGATTGTATACGGAAGCGTGGACGGCGGCGAACTTTTGTAACGTTCGCATGCGCCGAAAGCGGAGCATGGCTCGCTCCCGTCGTCGAAATGGCAGGTGCGAATTCTCCGCCCGGTTATTTTTCCACCGCCCCGTTTCCTGGCAGCAGAGCGCACCAAGATCTCTCAATGCGGGGTTATAGGATCGAAGGTTGTCCGTCACCAAGACATCCGCCCACCCATACTTCTTCGTTGTTTTCTTGAGGAATTTCAGGGCGGCATTCTTGTCTCGGGTCTTTGTAACGAAGCTTTCCAGCACCTCGCCTTCGTGATCGACGGCACGCCAAAGGTAGTGTTGCTCGCCATTGATCTTCACGAACATCTTGTCCAAGTGCCAACGTCATTGGCTGAACTTGATGCTCTCGATCCGGCGCTTCCGAATCTCGGATGCAAACATCGGGCCGAACCGATGCCACCAGAACCAGACCGCCTCATGGTTCACGTCGATGCCGCGCTCGTGGAGCAAATCCTCGACGTTCCGAAGCGAAAGCGGGAAACGAACGTACAGCATGACCGCCAAGCGGATGATCTCGGGGCTCGTCTTGAAGTACTTGAGTTGTTCTGACACCCCCAGCGCGATCCTTGATGGAACCTAAGCCGTCCAGATCACCCTCGAATCTCTGGTTCGCGGCACCATTCCCATTGACTGGGATCAACAGCACCGCCTGTTCGGTCTGTCAAACTGAGTTTCCCTGCTGGCTAAGCGACATACCCTGAAAAGACCGTTTAGCTTCCCTGTTTAAGCGAAAAAATTCCCTGCTCACGCGTTTAGGGAATTCCTTCTCAAGTCCCTGAATTACCTCACGGAATCCCACTGCGGAAACAGCAGTTTCACTGAAAACTCACACGATTTCCCTGTTAAACCAGCCATAACAGGGAAAACGGACCGCCCGAACACCCCAACAGAGACAAACCGCAAAATCAAAGCGATCAACCGTCCAAAACATCGTCTCTGTTCCAGACACCGCCGCCCAACCCGCGGAAAACACGCAGGTATTCGCACCAAAAACGGCCCAGCAAAAACGGGGGAAAGAAAGTGGCGGAGGAGGTGGGATTCGAACCCACGGAACGCTTTTGACGTTCAACGGTTTTCAAGACCGCCGCATTCGACCACTCTGCCACTCCTCCGGCCCGATCTCCTTTACGCAGACCGAAACGATTCTGCCAGTGGTCATCGGCACAGTCATTTTTCCGCCAACCTATCGCGCCCGCACTTTTAATATGGCAACGCGCAGTCTATCATTCCGTGGGGATCGGCCGGTAGGTGGTCGGCAAAAAAGCAGGGCAAAAACCTCTCGTGACACGACGCATCGTCACACCATCAGAGAGCATCAAGGGGGCAGGTATGACGTCAGGACTTTCGCGCAAATGCAAACTAGCAACGGTCGCCTGCGCCGCTGCGCTGTTATCGGCCTGTGCGCCCGGCGAGGGGTTCAACTTTGGCCCCGTATTGCAATCGTCCGGAGGATCCGAGGCCGCGCCACAGTCCATTCAGCTTGTAGAGCGCGATGTCGAGGCACCGGATGTCTTCCAGATCACCGAAAACGGGCTTTGGGATGGGCGTCCTTCCTTGGGCGGCGTTTGGGTTGCGCATCCTGACGTGATCGAGCCCGAGCGCGTGATCATCCGAAATCAGTCAAACGGGAAGTTCGTGATCGGCGCCTTGTTCCGCCGCGACCGTAACAACCCCGGTCCCGAATTGCAGATTTCATCTGATGCCGCCGCCGCGCTTGATGTTCTTGCAGGCGCGCCCACGCAGCTGAATGTCACCGCTCTGCGCCGCGAACAGGTCGCGCCTGAGGCACCCACTGCAACGACCGATTTCGACACCCCAGACGGAATTCAGGAAACAACGCTGGATGATGCCCTGGCCGGTGCCGCCGCAGCTATCGACGCGGCAGAACAGTCAATGTCCCTGCCCGATGGAGAGCCGCGCCCCGTCGCTCGCCCGTCGGATCTCTCGTCACCGGAGCCGGAAACGCCGCCTGAAACAGAGGCAAATACTCAGCCCGAAGCCGCCCCTGCTCCACAGCCGCCGACAACGCTCAGCAACGGACCACTGGAAAAACCCTTCATCCAGATCGGGATTTTCAATGTGGAGGAAAACGCCATTCGCACGGCCGACATGATGCGCGCCTCGGGCATAATTCCTACAATCCTTGAACAGACGAGCCAAGGGCGCACGTTCTGGCGACTGATCGTCGGCCCCGCCGGTTCGGCACGCGAACGCTCTGCACTGCTCGAACAGGTTCGGGCAAAAGGCTTCGCGGACGCCTACTACGTCACCAACTAGAAAGAGGACAAAAGCTCTCATGATGCGCCCTGCCCTCCAGATCATTCTGCTGGCCCTTGCTCTCATTTGCTCAAGCACTGCCCATGCCCAGACGTTCGACACCAAAGCCCGTGCTGCCTTCGTTTACGATGTAACCACAGATACGGTGCTGATGGCGAAAAACGCCGATGATCCGTTGCCCCCCGCATCAATGTCGAAGCTGATGACCCTTTTCATGGCCTTCGAGGCCATCACAGAGGGCCGCCTGCGCGTGGACGAGGAACTGACTGTATCCCAACACGCAATGGATTATGGCGGGTCATCGATGTTCCTCCGCGCAGGCGAACGGATCAGCGTCGAAGACCTCCTACGCGGGATCATCGTCCTCTCAGGCAATGATGCCAGCGCCGTGATCGCCGAAGCCCTGTCACCCGACGGGACAGAAGGCGGATTTGCGCAGCTGATGACAGATCGCGCACGGCAGCTTGGCATGACCAATTCCACCTTTGTGAATTCCAACGGCTGGCCCGCTGCCGGACACCGCATGTCGGTCCGTGATCTTGGGATACTCGCAAACCGTTTGATTACCGATTTTCCAACTTTCTACCCCCTCTTCGCTCAAGAGGAATTCACCTTCGACGGTCGCGTTCCCTCAAACTCGCGCAACCGTAATCCTGTGCTCAGCATGAACATCGGCGCAGACGGGCTCAAAACCGGCCACACGCAGGAAGCGGGCTACGGCCTCGTTGGCTCGGCCAAACAGGGGGATCGGAGGGTTATTTGGGTGATTACCGGCCTCGACAGTGCCGCCGACCGCGCGGTCGAGAGCGAGCGTATCGTGACTTGGGCTTTTCGCCAGTTCGCCGAGCGGGAAATGGTTCGCGCAGGAACCGAGCTTGCCCGTGCCGATGTCTGGATGGGGCTTTTGCCCAACGTTGGCCTGACAGTCGAAGAAGACGTGCACCTCCTGATCCCTGTCATCGGGGAGAATGCCGTTTCAGCCGAGGTGGTCTACGACGCCCCGATTTCCGCACCGATCCGCAAAGGTCAGCAGCTCGGGGAACTGGTCATCACACTCGAAGGTCTGCCTGAGACGCGCGTGCCTCTTGTGGCCGAAGAATCCGTGGCTGAAGGCGGTTTTGCCATCCGGCTGCGCACCGCCGCTCAGGTGATCCTAAACAAGATCGCTCCGCAACAGCCCGCTACCGGCGCAGACGGCGCCTGAGGGAAACAGCGCGTGGCCGACGGAACATTCATTACCTTCGAGGGGATCGACGGTTCGGGCAAATCGACCCAAGCCCGATTGCTGGCAGAACACCTCCGTAGCGCGGGTGCCGAGGTCGTGCTCACCCGCGAACCAGGTGGTAGCGAAGGCGCCGAGGAAATCCGGCATCTGTTGTTAACGGGGGATCCCGCGCGCTGGTCGGCTGAAACAGAGCTGCTCCTCTTCACCGCTGCCCGTCGCGACCACCTCGAAAAAACCATCCGCCCTGCACTCGCAGCGGGGAAAACTGTGATTTCGGACCGGTTCGCAGACTCAACCCGTGTCTATCAGGGTGCAACGCGCGGCGATCTCAGGGGCACCGTCGATCAACTTCACGCCCTGATGATCGGCCGTGAGCCGGATCTGACCTTCATTATCGACATGGATCCGAAAATCGCCCTTCAACGCGGGCTGGCGCGTGGCTCCGGCGAGGATCGGTTCGAGGACTTCGGCCTTGGCTTTCAGGAAACCCTCCGCCATGGGTTTCTGGCACTGGCCCGCAGCGCGTCGGAACGCTGTATCGTGATCGATGGCAACCGCCCCCTCGAGGCTGTCGCGGCCGAGGTTCGCGTGCAGTTCGAGGCACGCAGATGAGCGTGCTTGTTGACGCGCCCGAGACCCTGACCGAACCGGACCGGTTGGAGGGCGTCCCCCACCCCCGCGAAACAGTGCTCCTCATTGGTCAGGATCCAGCCGAAACCGCCTTTCTGACCGCCTACAACGCAGGTCGGTTACATTCCGGCTGGCTCCTGACCGGGCCAAAGGGGATCGGCAAAGCCACGCTGGCATGGCGTATCGCCCGCTTTCTCCTGTCCCGTCCTGCTGGAGGCGATGACACCGCGTTGGGCCTCTTTGGGGACGCCCCTGCGAAACCGGCAAGCCTAGTCGTGGATCTCGACAATCCCGAAGCCCGTCGCGTGATCTCGGGGGCACATCCCGGCCTATTCCTGATCCGTCGGAACCACGACGAAAAAGGACGGCTCCGAAAAGAAATAACTGTCGACGCTGTGCGCGGAATTAAATCGTTTTTCGGTCTCAGCGCGACCGAGGGCGGGTGGCGCGTCGTAATCGTCGACTGCGCGGATGAAATGAACCGCTCAGCGGCAAACGCCATACTCAAGGAATTGGAGGAGCCGCCCGCCCGAACCGTCATCCTGCTTGTGTCTCATCAGCCTTCGCGCCTTCTGCCCACGATCCGTTCGCGGTGCCGCGAACTGCGCTTGGCCCCCCTTGACGACACGCAGATCGGAGCAGCCATGGAAGCAGCAGGCTTCACCGCCCCTGAAACAGGCGCACTGGCGGCCCTTTCCGGTGGGTCAGTCGGGGAGTCCATCCGCCTTCTCTCTCAGGATGGACTCGCTCTCTATCATGAACTCATCACGCTTCTTTCGGGCATCCCGTCCTTTGACCGCCCTGCGGCGATTGCGCTCGCAAATTCCTGCGCTGCGAAAGGTGCCGAGGCCCGCTACGCACTGGTACTCGACCTTCTCGCCACGTTCCTTGCCCGCTGTGCGCGCGCAGGGTTGATTGGTGAGCCGTCCATGCAAGGCGCACCCGGCGAGGCCTGCCTGTTGGCACGCCTCTCCCCAGATGACCGCGCAGCACGCGCATGGGCCGATCTCGCACAAGACCTATCCGCCCGCGCGGGCCATGCCAGAGCAGTGAACCTTGACCCCTCCAGCGTCATCCTAGATATGCTGTTCAAGATCGAAGAAACTGCCGCCCGCCACGCCGCGGCCACCGTCTGAGGCCAAGGATGACGCAATCGACCCCACAGATCGTTGACAGCCATTGCCACCTCGACTTCCCCGATTTCGACGGGGAGCGTGAAGCCATTATCGCCCGCGCGGCTGAGGCCGGCGTTGCCCGCATGGTTACGATCTGCACCCGCCTCAGAAACGAACCGGCCGTCCGTGCCATTGCCGAAGCGCATGCTCCCGTTTTCTATGCTGCAGGCACCCACCCCATGTCTGCGGCGGACGAGCCTCTGGCCACTGTGGAAGAGCTTGTCTCACTCGCCCGCCATCCGAAATTCGTCGGGATCGGGGAGAGCGGCCTTGACTATCACTACACTGCCGACAGTGCAGAAATTCAGAAACGGTCCCTCCAGATCCACATAGAGGCGGCTCAAGAAACCGGCCTGCCCCTGATCATTCATGCCCGTGCCGCCGACGACGATATGGCGCGCATTCTCTCTGGAGGCATGAAACATAAAACCTACAGCTGCGTAATGCACTGTTTCTCCAGCTCGGCAGAGCTTGCGCGTGCCGCGCTTGATCTGGGCTTCTACCTCTCGATGTCGGGTATCGCGGCCTTCCCGAAAAGTCAGGAACTCCGCGATATCTTCGCCGCCGCCCCTCTCGACCGCATTCTTGTCGAAACAGACAGCCCCTACCTCGCGCCGCCGCCCTATCGTGGCAAGCGCAACGAACCGGCCTACACTGCACATACCGCCCGCGTAGGCGCAGACGTGTTCGGTCTGGACTATCCCGACTTCGCTGCCGCCACGACCGCCAATTTCGACCGCCTGTTCTGGAAAGCGGCCCAATGGAAGGCCGCCGCGTGATGTCAGATACCCTGCGCTTCCGCATTCTCGGCTGTGGCTCGTCAGGCGGCGTTCCGCGGCTGGGCGGCCATTGGGGGGACTGCGACCCGCAAAACCCGCGAAACCGCCGCACCCGTTGCTCTGCGCTGGTAACACGCGAAGGGCCGGAGGGTATCACACGTGTCCTCATAGACACCTCACCCGATCTTCGCCATCAGTTGCTGGAAGCCGAGGTCGGAACACTCGACGGGGTGATCTACACCCATTCCCACGCCGATCACGTTCACGGAATCGACGACCTGCGCATGATTGTTTTCAACATGCGCGAGCGCCTACAGGTCTGGGCCGACGGAGACACCTCCGACGCCCTCCTGTCGCGCTTCGGCTATGCGTTCGTGCAGCCCAAAGGGTCTCCCTACCCTCCGATCCTAGAGCTCAATCCTCTTGACGGCCCTGTCAGCATCCCCGGCGCAGGCGGTGAAATCACCTTCACACCTTTCACGGTCAATCACGGCAGCATAGATGCCCTCGGCTTCCGCATCGGCACCCTCGCCTATTTGCCCGACGTGGCTGAAATCCCCGATGCGGCATGGCCCTATCTCGAAGACCTCGATTACTGGATCGTAGACGCGCTTCGCCGAACGCCTCACCCGACCCACGCGCATCTCGAAAAGACGCTGGAGTGGATCGCCCGCGCAGCCCCCCGCAATGCGGTGCTCACCAATATGCACATAGATCTGGATCACGATACGGTCGCCGCGGAAACGCCTGTGCATGTGACCCCCGCCTATGACGGGATGGAAATCACGCTCTCCCTTTAGGCGCAGATTTGGCGCAGGCGCGGAGCCACTCTGACGAAAGGCTGCCCTGATGGCTGCGCTCCTCGATGTCATCCTACCGGTCTTTCTGGTCATCGGCTTCGGCTATGTCGCCGTCTGGCGCGGCCTCTTCAGTGATCAGGGTGTTGATGCGCTGATGAAGTTCACGCAGGGGTTCGCGATCCCCTGTTTGCTGTTTCGCGCAATAGCCGACCTTGATCTGGCTCAGAACTTCCGCCCCGATCTGCTGCTCAGTTTTTATGTCGGGGCACTATCCGGCTTTACCGTCGGTCTACTTGGCGCGCGCCATCTCTTTGGGCGTACGTGGGAAGACAGCATCGCAATCGGCTTTGTCGGCCTCTTTTCCAATTCCGTTCTGCTTGGCCTTCCAATCACCGAACGAGCCTACGGAGCCGAAGCGCTCTCAGCCAATTTCGCTATCGTCTCCCTTCACGCCCCTTTCTGCTACGCCATCGGCATCACCGCAATGGAGATCGTCCGCAACCGCGATGCCGGTCTCGCGGCCCTGCCGGGCAAAGTATTCGGCACCATCTTCCGCAATGCCCTCCTGATCGGCATCGGACTTGGGTTCCTCGTGAATATTTCCGGGCTGGCTCTGCCAGCAGTGCTCAACGACGCCATCGACATGATGATCCGCGCCGCCCTTCCGGCCGCGCTTTTCGGGCTCGGCGGCGTGCTCTACCGCTATCGTCCCGAAGGCGACATGCGCGTAATCCTTTTCATTGTCTCAGTCTCCCTCATCCTCCACCCCGCGATCACCTTTGCATTGGCCCGAATGACCGGACTCGAGACAGATGGCTTGCGGAGCGCAGTCCTCACATCCGCTATGGCGCCTGGCGTAAATTCCTATCTCTTTGCAAATATGTACGGCTCGGCGCGACGGGTTGCTGCGTCCAGCGTTCTTATCGCAACCGCCTTGTCGATCTTCACCGCATGGGGCTGGCTCGCAATTCTGCCATAGAAAAAAGGGCCGGTCATTTCTGACCAGCCCTTTTCAAAACTTACGCCCCGTCAAATCAGCTTGGGCTAAGTCCCCGCAGACGCTCTGAGCGGCGGCGCAGTAGTTCGACGGTTGCCAGCAGCAGGATCGAAATCGTCACAAGGATCGTCGCCGCTGCGAGGATCGTCGGGCTGATTTGCTCCCGCAGACCGGTGAACATCTGCCAAGGCAGAGTCTGCTGCTGTGCAGATCCGACGAACAGTACCACCACAACCTCGTCAAACGACGTGATAAAGGCAAAGAGACCACCCGAAATCACACCTGGCAGGATCAGCGGCATCTGCACGCGGAAGAATGTCGTCACAGGGTTGGCCCCCATGTTCGCCGCCGCCCGTGTCAGGGAGCGGTCAAATCCGACAAGCGTCGCCGTTACCGTAATAATCACAAACGGAATACCCAGTGCGGCATGTGCAAGGATCACCTTCACATATCCCACAAAAGCTTGGCTCAGACCAAGGTTCGCCTCGATCCAGTTGCCCAGCGGCGCGTAGAAAAAGAACATACCCGTCGCGGAAATGATCAGCGGAACGATCATGGGCGAAATCAGGATCGCCATAATCGCCTGACGCCCGGGAACGTGGCTCTGGCTCAGACCGATCGCAGCCAATGTCCCGAAGCTCACTGACAGGAACGTCGCAATCGGCGCAATGATCAGCGAGTTCTTCAACGGCACCATCCACTCGTCAGTGCCTAGGAAGTCACGATAGTGCTTGAGGCTGTAGCCCTCCGCCTTGAACGCCAGCATTTCCGGCGTGAAGGTAAAGAAGTCCTCCGCATTGAAGCTCAGCCACATCACAGGGATCAGCGGCGCGATCAGGAAAAAGAAGATCAATCCGCAGATCAACATGAAAGTATTATGCCAAAGCGTCTGTCCCGCAGTGTAGTAGATCGGCACATTCTTGCGGTAGTCGCCACTGTCCAACCAGTAGACAAACCAGGTCAAAACCGCCCCGATGATCGCTCCGGCGACGGCACCGCCACCGCCGCCAAGGACGACGCCAACAATGGCAAAGGCGACGATCGACACCAGCCGGCCCTGCCCCCGCTTGAGTGGCAGCGCGTGCAACGCGAACGCCAGACCCGCGCCGACAATCGCACCGATAACCAGTCCGATCCACGGATTACCGAAGGCATTCCCGACGACGAACCCGAACATAGCCGAAAAGGCTGCCGTCATCGGCGCGGTGAAGCCGGTCATAGACGGAGATTGTACTTGAACTGTCAAAGCCATGATATCAGCCCCCGAGCTTCACGTTGTCGATGCCCACGATCCGGTCGTAGAGCCAGTAGAGTAACAGAACCACCGCCAGCAGGATCGTGCCGAGCGCGGCCGCGAGGCCCCAGTTGAGCGAGCTGGAAATGTGGTAGGCAATCCGGTTCGAGATGAACACACCATCTGTGCCACCCACGATTTCCGGCGTGATGTAATAACCGATCGCGAGGATGAACACGAGGATCGACCCGGCTCCGATACCCGGCACCGACTGGGGGAAATAGACCCGCCAGAATGCGGTCCAGTTCGTCGCACCGAGGCTCTTTGCAGCACGCAGATAGCTCGGCGGGATCGTCTTCATCACCGAATAGAGCGGTAGGATCATGAATGGCAGCAGGATATGCGTCATCGCGATAATTGTGCCTGTCGCGTTGTTCATCAGGATCAGTCGGTTCGCGTCATCGACAAACCCTAGCCACACGAGGATTTCATTGATCACACCCTGTTGTTGCAGCAGCACCTTCCATGCCGATGTCCGCACCAAGAGCGACGTCCAGAAAGGCAGCAGCACCAGGATCATCAGCACGTTCGCCGACCGGACAGGAAGATTCGCCAGCAGCCATGCCACCGGATAGCCCAACAGGATACAGCTGAATGTGATGATCAACGACATGATCAGCGTCCGCTGGAACAGCATGATATAAATCTGCTGGTTATCAGGGCGTTTCTGGATGCCCTCGATCCCCTTTTCCATATCAATCGCGTTGAGGAAGTAGCCGGTTGTGTAATCAGGGCTGTAGACCTTGATTGCCTGCCAGTTTTCGAGCTTCAGCCAATCCTCGTCCTGATCGGCGAAGGCCTCCTTGAACGTGATCGTCGGCAATTGGTCGATATTGGCGACAGCGGCTTTCAGCGGATCAGCGCCAGCCCCCGAGTAAGACGCGATTGCATCTAGCGTTTCTGCCGAACGCAGGTCCATGCCCAATGCCGCGTAGACAGCCTCCCACGGCTCTTCTTCGGCAACGACATCCTCGTCGACGATCGCCGCATAGATCGCGAAATCGCTATAGGCCCGCGCCGTCCACGGAAGCATCTCTGCAATCTCGCCGGAAAGGGTGAAGCCGATATCACCGGCCATGCCTTCGTCGATCAGGGCTGCCCACTGGTTGCGGCGCTCTTCCAGCAGCTCTTCACCGCCGGTACCCGACATCAGGCTATACCAGAAATCCGCTTCCTCGAACGCCTCGTCGATGTCCTCCAGCGGATCCTGCCATTCCTCGCCCATGTCATCGAGATTCCGGCCCGTTGTGCGGAACAGCGATGAAATACCCGTCTGTTCGTAATTCAGGCGCGTGCCGAGCTTCGTATGCTCCTTTGCTTCCGCCGCCTTGAAAAGGTCAATGTAGAGGTTCTGGTAGACAATTTCGGGCGGCAACTCATCGCCATCAGTGCCTGACCACTCTTCCAATACTTCGACCGTCCCGGGTAGTGTATGGGACACAATCTGGTTTTCGACCGAACGGAACAGCATCGACACGATCGGAATAACGAATGTCACCACGATAAAGATCAAGAGCGGCGCGATAAGCAGCAGCGCCCGCATCTTTTGGCGGCGCAACGCGCGGGCGAGGCTCTGTTTTAACGGCGTTCCATCAGCCGCCAGCATCGGGCCGGATTCGGTCGTGTCACTCATTGCGTCCCCGTTGGTCTGTTATATGGGCCGGTCGTTACCCGCCGGCGGGGTGGTGGCGGAGGGCCACCAGACGGCAGCCCCCCACTCAAAGTCTACGTCCGCTTACTGAGCAAGCCAGGACTGGAACTTCGCGTCGATGTCGTCGCGATAGTCAGCCCAGAACTCGTAGTTGTAGAGGAACGTGTTCTTGGAGTTGTTCGGATCGGTCGGCATATGCGGTGCCATCGCGATACCCAGATCGGCGTGATCGCCAACCAGCGGTGCCGAAGAGGCACGTGCCGGGCCGTAGGAAATCCACTTGGCCTGATCTGCAAGACGCTGCGTGTCAGTTGCAAAGTAGATGAAGTCCATCGCACGAGCGAGACGCTCGTCAGACAGGCCTTCCGGAATGATCCAGCCGTCAAGGTCAAACACCTGCGCGTCCCACATCATGCCAATCGGCTGGCCCTGCTCTTCAATGGCAGAGAACAGACGGCCGTTGTAGGTCGAACCGATGAAGACTTCGCCATCAGCCAGAAGCTGCGGCGTGTCGGCGCCAGCGGACCACCAGATAACGCTGTCCTTGATGGTATCGAGCTTGGCAAGTGCCTGCTCCTGACCTTCTTCTGTGGAAAGAACGTCATAGACGTCTTCCTTCGCAACGCCATCGCAAAGCAGAGCCCACTCAACGTTGTTGATCGGACGCTTCTCGAGCGAACGCATGCCCGGGTAGGTTTCGAGGTCGAAGACATCACAGATGTCGTTCGGTGCTTCTACGCCTTCCGGAACCATGTCAGTGCGGTAGCCGAAGGTGGTCGAGTAAACGATCTGCGGAATGAAGCAGTCTCCAACCAACAGATCACCGAAGTCATCTTCTGCGGATGTGCCATCCGGCGCCGGTGCGAGATGCTCGTCCGGGTCGATTTCCATCGCAAGGCCTTCGTCGCACAAACGCAGCGCGTCAGCAGCAACAACGTCAACAACGTCCCAAGTGATGTTTCCGGCTTCGTTCATGGCGCGCAGCTTTGCAACGGCCTCAGCAGAGCTTTCATCCCAAGTCACAGTGACGCCAGGGTTCATCTCCGTGTACGGATCAGTGTAGGCGTTGATCTGGCTCTGCTGGTATGCACCGCCCCAGCTGACAAGCGTCATATCATTGGCCATATGGCCGTCAGCCGCCACAGCACCTGCTGCAACGGTCAGAGCGGTCGAGGCCAATAGAGTTTTGGTGAGTTTCATACGTTTCTCCCGTGTTTTCCCGGTTCTAACTCTGCTGGCCACCGCCTTCCGGGCGAGGCGGCAGCCGTTTTCTGCGGCTCGACGTCAGGCGTCGAGCGCGCGGCAGTCTTCCGGTAGCCAGCCGATCTCGATCTGCTGCCCCGGTTGCAAGCGCACCTGGTCTGGCGCGTTACGTGTCTTGATCACGAAATCTTCCGATCCGGCAACGCGCAGTCGGGTCCGGAAAATGTCGCCCATATAGATGAATTCCAGCACTTCCGCCTTTAGCGTATGCGCATCGGCATGCAGTCGCTCTTTGTTGAACTCCACGCGCTCGGGCCGGATGGAAATAGTTGTCCGCTCGCCAGGCTTCGTGACGTTGACAGGCTTCGCGTCGATCTCATCGCCACTGTCCAGCGTTACGATACACTGATCGCCATTGATCGACTTCACCGTGCCGTTGAGCGTGTTGTTCTCACCGATGAACTGCGCGACAAACGCATTTTGCGGGCTCTCATACAGCTCGTCCGGCGGCGCAAGCTGCTGGATGCGGCCATCGTCGAACACTGCGACACGGTCAGACATCGTCAGCGCCTCAGTCTGGTCGTGCGTCACATAGACCACCGTAATTCCCAG
>JAEPMR010000003.1:0-16775 GCA_017643845.1 Marivivens sp.
AGTCGCCCGACCTTCATATTGTCCATTCCGAAATATCCCGCGCCTGACCGGCCCCCAAAGTCGTTGAGCAACGCATAGATTGGCGTCCCATTACGGGTCAGCTCTTCGGCAAGGCGCGTGAGGCTCGCGTGATTGACCGCCGTGGCGGCAACGGCCTGACAGGTGTCGGCGGCTGACCTGATTTCACTTTCGAAATCGCCGGGCGATTGGGAAGCGGCAAATCGGATTTGAGGACGGATCGTGACATCTGACCGCGCGGCGCAGGTTTTTTCGATCTCAGCCGCAAACTGCTGATAAAAGGCCTGGCCTTTTTTGTGCAGCACAAAGCCCAGATCGAGCACTGCTCTGGTCGTCTCGGAAAACGTGCGCAGTGCGGGCGGTAGGGGGTATCCCAGCTCCTCAGCCGCCATTGCGACGCGCGCCTTTGCGCGTGGAGACACATTGGCGCGTGCATTGAGCACCCGGTCCACCGTCGCGGGACCGAGGCCCGACGCTCGTGCAAGATCTGCGATGGTGGGCTTTCGGGGCATGCCGAGACAGTTGATGAAAACCCATCATTCTGTCCAGCCGTATTGATGTGTTTTGATGCGATTTTGGCCGGGATTGCTTCGGGAACCATGTTTGACACGCTAGGCTCTCCTCAAACAGCGCGGTTATTGGGGAGGAGACGATGACCAAACGTGATTATTCGATGTTGGGGCCAGATGCGCAGCGCGCCGTTGCAACAGGCCTGGCCGCCGCCGAGTGGTATCACACCGAAGTGTCCCGCAAGGACATGAAAGCCCTGATGCAGCGCAAGGATGGACCGGCTATCCGCGATACGGCACTCCTCTTCGGGTCGATGATCCTTTTCGCCGCCATCGGCATTGCGCTCTGGCCCAGCTGGTGGTCGGCCCCGTTCTGGCTCGCCTACGGGGTGCTCTATGGGTCAGCGATGGATTCCCGCTGGCACGAATGCAGCCATGGCACCGCCTTCAAAACACGCCATTACAATGACTGGCTCTACCAGATCGCGAGCTTTTGCATGGTGCGCAATCCGGTCAGCTGGCGTTGGTCCCATGCCCGCCATCACACCGATACAATCATCGTCGGTCGCGATCCCGAAATCGTGCTGATGCGCCCGCCTGCGCTCGCACGGGTGATTCTGAATTTCTTTGGCCTCCTCGATGCCCCGCAGGGCTGGGCGCGGATGCTTTATAATGCTGCGGGCAAGGTGCACCCTGAAGAAGCGGATTACATCCCTGAACAGGAGCGTCCCAAGGTCGTGCGCGTCGCCCGCATCTGGGTGGCGATCTATGCCGCGACCATCGCACTGGCCCTTGCTATGGGGTCGATCCTGCCGCTGATGATGATCGGCTTGCCGCGCTTTTATGGCGCGTGGCATCATGTGATGACAGGGCTGCTACAGCATGGTGGTTTGGCGGATAACGTTATCGACCACCGGCTCAATTCCCGCACCGTCTACATGAATCCGATCTCGCGCTTCATCTATTGGAACATGAATTACCATGTCGAACATCACATGTTCCCGATGGTGCCCTATCACCAGTTGCCCGCCCTTCACGACGCGATCAAACACGATCTGCCCGCGCCGAACCGCTCCATCGCCGAGGGCTTCCGCGAAATGTGGCCCGCGCTGAGGCGTCAGCTCAAATATGAGGATTTCTTCCTCAAGCGTGAACTTCCCGCCACCGCCAAACCGTACCGCGAGGATTTCCATGCCTCTGCGCTTGGTGCGGCTGAGTAGGGCGTGCACCCCCAAAAACAGATCACCACAATTATCAGACAAAAACGGAGCCAGCCCATGCCCTGGATTGACGCTTGCGCGACCACCGACATCGACGAGGAAGATCTGATCCGCTTCGATCATGGCGACCGGACATTCGCCATTTATCATTCGCCCGATGGGGAGTTCTTCTGCACCGATGGCCGGTGCACGCATGAAGAGGTCCATCTCGAAGACGGGCTTGTCATGGAATACGAAATCGAATGCCCAAAGCACAACGCCACCTTCGACTACCGCACCGGCGAGGCGCTCCGCGCACCGGCCTGTGTGAACCTCAACACCTATCCGGTAAAGGTCGAAAACGGCCGTGTGATGATCGAGGTTTAGCATGCAGCATTCTCGCCCAACCGTCGCCGATATCCGCGCGCTCAAAGGCAAGCGCACGTTGACCATGCTCTATGTTGAAACACCCGATGAGGCCGCTGCCGCAGCCGAGGCGGGGATCGACATGCTGTCGATTATTGATCCCCTTTGGACGCCCGAGATGCGTGAAGCTGCCGCTAACTGCTTTGTGCAGGTGGGGCTCCTCTACGGCGAGCTGGTCACGTTGGAGGATTACCAACGTGCCGCGCATCGAGCCATGCAGATCGGCGGCGATTGCGTCTACTGCGCCTCGTCACTCGGCACGATCAAGGCGCTGGCCGATGATGGTATTCCTGTTGTGAGCCATGTCGGTCTGATCCCGTCCAAGGCGACCTGGACGGGCGGGTTCAAAGCCGTCGGGAAGACCACCGCAAGCGCGCTCGATGTTTGGCGCCACGTTCAGGCGCTTGAAGAGGTCGGTGCCTTCGGCGCAGAGCTGGAGGTCGTCCCCGATCGGGTCGCGGCTGAGATCAGCAAGCGCACCTCGCTCGTGATGCTCGGCATGGGGGCCGGTTCTGGGGCGGATGCACAGTATCTCTTTGCCGAAGATGTGCTTGGATGCACGCGCGGTCACAAACCGCGCCACGCCAAGACTTACCGCGATTTTGCGGTAGAATATGCGCGATTGCAAAATGAACGCATCGCCGCATTCTCCGAGTTCCGCGCCGATGTCAATTCCGGTGCCTACCCCGCGCCGGAACATCAAGTCGCGATTGCGGATGCGGAGTTCGAGGGCTTCTTGGCGCAGATGTGAGGGCGCTTACGCCGCGCTGTTCTCCAACTTCTATATTATGCCTAGCAAAATATAATTTTGATAGGCATAATTGTGCCTAGCAAAATGAAGAAGTGATAGGCATGATCTCTCTCAGCAGCATAGCAACCAGCGCCTATTCGGATCTTGTCCGTCTCCTCGCCGACGATGCGATGGCGACCCTACCCGGACAGCCGACACTGAAAAAACGAGCAGGGAAGGCTTATTGGTATGCCGTACGGCGCATCGGCAATGAGATGCACTATACCTATCTTGGCGAGGATTGCGGCGAGCTTCGGGAGCGAATTGACCGGATTGAGGCGCTTCGGTCGACGGCGAAGGAGCGGAAAAATGAGTGCACGCGCCTTGTCCGCCTGCTGCGCGCAGAAGGTTTAACGCCCACGGACCGAGCAACCGGAGCGGTCCTTTCAGCGCTGGCAGAGGTTGGCACCTTCAGGCTCGGTGGGACGATCGTCGGAACCAATGCGTTTCGGCTTTACGAAGGGGAGCTGGGTGTTCGGCTTCCGCTTGGTGGTGTGGCGAACACTGGCGATATTGATATTGCCCAATTTGAGAAATTAAGCCTCGCCTTGGAGGATCGTGTTGATCCGAGCTTGGCAGAAACGTTTTCTGAATTGAAGTTCGCCCCCTTATCGAGCCTTTCGCCAGGTCAGACGTGGCGATGGGAGCAAGGTGGAAGTGGCCAGCTTGTCGAATTCCTGACGCCCGCATTTGGAGACGAAAACATCCGTCACTTACCAGCTCTCGGCGTACATGCGCAGGCTTTGAACTATCTCAATTACCTCATTGCAGAGCCGATCAGGGCTGTGGCGCTCTATCGTTCAGGTGTCTTGGTACAGATTCCGCGTCCGGAGAAATTTGCCATCCACAAACTGATCGTTGCAGATCGACGACGCGATGGTTCCGGCGACCTCAAGGCGCGCAAAGATCGGGAGCAGGCCAGTTTTTTGATCGAAGCTCTTGCCGACGACAGACCACATGATCTCGTTGAGGCCTATGCGTCGGCACTCACGATGGGTCCGCGTTGGCGTGATCATATCGAGAACACCCTCAAACGCATGCCCGAAACCGCAGAACGACTGCGTAGCCTCTGAAAAGAGTCAGTCGTTGCGTGGCGTCATTATTCTTAATGCTTCCTTAATGTTGAACCCCGATAGAAGAGCAGGCGTGCAAGCCATCGGTCTGCACGTCTCGCTTGTGTTCTGCGCACCGCATGCCTAGTCCTTTAGGATGCGAGACAGCTCAGGAGAGGGAGGGGAATGACCGTGACGACACCGATTTACCCGATCCTTCTGGCCGGCGGGTCGGGGTCTCGGCTTTGGCCGCTCTCGCGGCAGTCCTACCCGAAGCAATTCGTTCCGCTCATTGGCGCGGAAAGCCTGTTTCAGGCCGCGGCTCGCCGCGTCGCGGGGACGGAGCTCGCAGCCCCATTGACGCTGACCCATTCCGACTACCGGTTTGTCGTCACCGAACAGCTGCACGAGGTCGGTATTGATCCCGGTACCATCCTGATCGAGCCGGAGCGCCTAAATACCGCGCCTGCCATCCTCGCCGCCGCGCTCTGGCTTGCACGTGAGAACCCACAGGCCTTGATGCTCGTTGTCCCCTCTGACCACCATGTCCCCGATACCGGCGCATTCCGCGCGGCGGTGGCGCGCGGGCGCGCAGCCGCTGAGGCGGGCAGTATCGTGACCTTCGGGGTGCGGCCCATCCGGGCCGAGACGGGCTATGGCTATTTGGAACTGGCCGCGCCGTTGGAAGCGGACTGTTCCGATGCCGTCGATCTCTTGCGTTTTGTCGAAAAGCCTGCCCGCGACGCGGCAGATAGGATGGTCTCATCCGGCCGCCATCTCTGGAACGCCGGCATCTTTTTGTTCTCTGCATCTGCCATCATCGACGCGTTCAAGTCTCATGCGGCAGAGCTGATTGAACCGGTCGCCAACTCGATTGAAACAGGCAAGACCGATCTCGGGTTCTTCCGCTTGAACCCCGAGCCATGGGCCAAACTGCCGGACATCTCCATCGACTACGCCATCATGGAGCGTGCAGAGAATTTGGCCGTTGTTCCATTCGATGCGGCGTGGTCCGATCTTGGCGGTTGGGATGCGGTCTGGCGAGAGAGCGCGCCTGACAGAAACGGTGTCGCAACCTCCGGCGCGGCAACAGCGCTGGAGTGCACAAATACCTTGCTCCGCTCGGAGGATGACGGGCTTGAGCTGATCGGCCTCGGTCTCGACAATATCATCGCCGTTGCCATGCCGGATGCCGTCCTGGTGGCCGACAAATCGCGCGCACAAGATGTCAAACAGGCGGTGCAGGCGCTCAAACAGAAACACGCTCGCCAAGCCGAAACCTTCCCCCGCCAGCACCGCCCGTGGGGATGGTACGAATGCCTGGCCCTGTCCGAGCGGTTTCAGGTGAAGCGGATCGTCGTCCAGCCGGGTGCGGCGCTCAGCCTCCAGTCGCACCTTCACCGATCTGAGAATTGGGTCGTGGTGGAAGGAACCGCCAAGATCACCATCGGAGAGGAGACGCGCCTCGTCTCTGAAAACCAGTCGGTCTATGTCCCTTTGGGCGAAAAACACCGCCTCGAAAACCCGGGGAAATTACCAATGGTGCTGATCGAGGTGCAGACGGGCGGTTATCTTGGTGAGGATGACATCACGCGCTATGAGGATCTCTACGCGCGCGACCGGGGGCGGGGCTAAGTCTACGCGTCCCAAATCCTCTCTAGGATGGCCTCATTCATCGGGACGATGTGGCGATCTTCGGGGAAGGCACCTGACGACACATCCGCGATATAGTCACGATAGGCACTGATCCGCTCCTGTTGCAGGCGGTCGCGCTCAGCGGCGAAATTTCGATACCGTTTCGCGTGGCGGGGAATGTGCCCGCGATTTTCCCCGAGGATATCGGCAGAGAACAGATATTGCGCGTCACAGCCATTGCCCGACCCGAGTGAGATCGTGAGCATCCGCGTGCGTTTGCTAATCTCGCGCGCCAGCGGGGCAGCCACCACCTCCATCTCCACCGCAAAGGCACCCGCCTGCTCAAAATCCTGCACCTCGCGCCAGAGCTTCCGCGCCTGCCCACGCGTTTTGCCGACCGCGCGATAGCCGCCGGTCCATGTCGCTTTGGGCGGCACAAGCCCCACATGGCAAATCACCGGCACGCCCTCGCGGGCCAGCCCCTCCACGATGCGCGGGCTCATGCCGCAATAGACCGATTGCGCCCCCGCCGTCATAGCGGCCATCGCCGCGCGCAGGGCTTCGGTCAGGTCCGCATGTTGGCCCCAAGGCAGGCCGAACTGAAAATGTGTATCAGGCACCGCCTCAGCGAAATCCGCGCGCTCAGGGATGAAAGCCGTGCCGATCATATCCATACCTGCCTCAGCGGCGGCAATCGCCTCCTCTTTGCGCGCCACCTGCACATAGCTGATAGGACGGACGCCCTTGAGGGCCTGCAACTCCATAACGGACAGTGCTTTGCTCATTGGCCGGTCATCCTCTTCCGGCGCTCCTGCATGCGGGCGTTTGCCGCCACGGTGCCGTCATGAAACGAGCCAAACCATTTGTCCCACGGGATCTCGAGGCTGCCGTAGTTACACTCGAAATACCGGTGGTGCATCTGGTGGTGGAACGTGCCCAGCGCGAGGCGGTTCTTGTCACTGATCAACAGCCCCTGAAACCCTGTATGGGTGGTGATGGCGGTCAGGAAATGATATTGAAGATGGAACAGGATATGTACCGGATGCGCGCCGATGATCAGGTGCACAAACACCGATCCGAGGAAGATCATCTGCTCGACGGGATGCATCGACATCCCCGACCACGGACCGACATTGATGTTCCGGTGATGCAGCGAATGCACATGTTTGTAGAGAAACGGAATATGCAGCGCTCGGTGGATCAGGTAGAAATAGAAGCTTTCCCAGATCGGGATCAGGAAGAAGATCGCCACGAACCAGACGGGGCTCGCCTCAAATGAGATGAGCCGCATATGGCCGTTGGCCAGCGCCCAGAACAGGATCACCTCGAAGGCGGTCCAGATCAGCACCCCCGTGCCGAGCGTCCAGAACATGTTGTCTCTGATCTGCCCGCCCAGCGTGAATTGCTTGCCTTTCACCATTAGCGGGCGCGGATCGTATTTCAGTTTCTGGCCTTGGGCGGCAAAGCTGTAAAACCACAGGTGCAGGCTTCCCGCGATCACCAGCGTGAGCACCAGATTGCGCAGATACATCTGCACAATCCAGCCTGCCGCGAAAGTCTGCGTCGTTTCCAGCGACGGTTGGAACCACAGATAACAGGCGAATGCGATGCCGAGGATGATCAGCTTTTCGGTGATCAGGAACCACGAGTGCCAGACCCATTTCGCAATCGCCACAGGGTCCGGTGGCCAGCTGAAAAACGGTGAGGTTTTGATCGGCAGGTCGGGCAGGTGGTTCCAACCTTTGAGCTGTTCTTCGGACATTAGGCACTCCTCTTGGCGTATTGCGCGCAGGTTGACATGAGTCTCCACATCCAACAAACAGAATAAAAAGTGCTAATTCATCGGAATTTTAGATTTTAAAATGACCCTCTCTTTGAAAGCCATGCATTACTTCACTCTTGCAGCCTCGCGGGGCAGCATTGCGCAGGCGGCAGAGGAGTTGAACATCGCGGCTTCTGCGGTCTCTGCGGCGATCGATCAGGTCGAGGCCGAGTTCGGTCTGACGCTGGTGACGCGCCAACGCGCACGCGGTATCGCGCCCACGGCCAGTGGCCGCGAGATGGTGCGCAAGTTCGAGCGTTTGCTCGATGATTACCGCGCGATCCTCGATGAAGGGGCCGCACTCAAACAGTCACTCAGCGGCACACTTCGGGTTGGCTATTACGCGCCCGTCGCGCCGGCCTTCCTGCCGGGCGTGTTCTCATCCTTCCTGCCGCCCGAGAGTGACGTCGTCCTCCGCCTTCAAGAATGCGACAATGACACGGCGCAGGAGGGTCTCTTGAGCGGCGCGTTCGATGTCATCCTCTTCGTGGCTGAGGGCGCCAAGCCCGGCATCGAGTACAATATCCTGATCGAGGCGCCCGCCTATTGCCTCGTCAGCGCGGATCATGCGTTCGCGGAACGTGAAAGCGTCAGCCTCACCGATATCGCGGGTCACCCTCTGATCGTCCTCGACCGTCCTGTCGCGGCCCCCTACTATTTGCGCCTCTTCGAGCAGTTCGCAGCGTCGCTCAAGGTCGCGGCCCATGCCAATTCGACAGAAATGGTCCGTAGCCTTGTGGCCGAGGGCCACGGCTGTGCCGTACTGAACATGACACCACGCACCTTCACCGCCTATAGCGGCGGCAGCCTTGCCGCGGTCCCGATCTCGGATAATCTTCCGCCCCTGACCCTCGCCATCGCCTACCACCGCACCGCCCCCCGCCGCATCGTTCAGCATTTTGCCGATGCGTGCCGGGCCTACTTCGCGGGGGAGGGGCAGGAGCAGTGCGTCGTGCGCGGCCGGTAGGAAGATGCGATGGTGGATTTGTGATGATCTACATTCCGGGCATGTCGCCACGACTAGTGGCGAACTCTTCCCAATGCCCGATCAATATTGTCCACGCCTAAATAACCATTCTGCATGTGGCGAACATCCACATGGTCGATACGGCCGTCGCCGTACTTACGATCATCGGCGGTGCCGGGTTTGTAAGGCTAAATCACACATCCCGTATAGATCGGAAAGTTCAACTACGGATCATACGGCATCAAAGGCAGCTGCGCGACGTCGCACGCCGGCGGTGATGGCTTCAGCCAATGGTTGTGGGAACCCATCCGGTAAGTCTGTAAGTGACTTGTCCAAGGCGGGTTCAAGCTCTGTCGCGATGTCCGACAAGACCTCTTCCGCCAGCGCTACACCAAAACCAGCCGCCTTTGCAGCCGGCAGGAACTGGCGGGGCACCACCTCATTGATCCGGTAGTGCCCATCGACCGCCATCGCAAGGCGCATCCGGTTCTGGCGGATTTGACCGTCGTCCGCGGCTTTTTGCGCGCTCAGCACGTCATAAAGCGGGGTCATACGGAAACCACCAGGGCGCAATGCGATGCTGAAATTCTTCGCGTGACCGTCCGTCGCGCCTATGAGCCAAAACAGAGCCTGCGCGCGAAAGAAGGCGCGTTGATCCGCCTCGGGGTCATCACTGCCCTTCAGCAAACCGATCCCTTCGGGGATCCCCGGCCCGCCATCCATTTGATATTTCTGACTAGGGGGTACCGAAAGCGCCTGGCAGAAGTCTTCCTGCGGGAGGCGGATCAACCGGCCATCTTTGGTCCAGCGCCGGTCAAACCGTGTCACAACAAGGCTGCGTACGTCTTCGAAGTCAGCAATCTGAACTTCCGCGACATCCATGCCCATGGCGCGGCAAAAGCTCATGCAGAAAAACTCGTTCTCGACGCTGTCGGATAGATCAATCCCCGCGGGCAAAACACCCTGTTGGGTCTTGAGGATATGGGTTGTTGGGGTGAGCCCCGATGGACGGATCCACGCGCCCTCGTGGCGCAGCAGCGCCGTTTTCTCCTGCGCCCCTGCGATGGAAATGCGGAAGTCGTCGTCCTCGTCCAAGCCTAGTGGAGCGCTCGCGAGGTTGCGCAGCATATCGGCAATCTGTGCCTCGGATACGGGCTCCCCCTCCAGTGCGCCAACCTCGGGAATCTGCTCTGAAACGAACTGCAAGGCCCCCACGCAATCGCGCCCGATTTTCTCCAGCATGTGCCAGGCGTCCGTACCGCCTGAACGCACCCGAGCAGCAACGCGTTCACGTATCGCCTGATTGTCGGGCAACAGGTTTTCGAGGTAGGCAATCACAGGTCCGCCCTGGTGCGCCTCTTTACGCAAAGGCAGGGACAGAGAGATAGGCATGGCGTGTTCCCACGACAGCCAGTCCGGATCATAGGTGAAGCTGATTGCGCCTGACCCAGCTAGATGCAAAGCCCCCACCAGCCTTCCATTCAGAAGCACCTGCATCGTGCCGCTACGCCCGCGTTTGGTCATCAGAAGATATCCTCAATATCAAGCGAGCCACCGCGCTCCACCAATCGGAACTCAAGCCCAAGAGCCGCCATGACAGCGAGCACAGTGGCGAGCTTGGTTCCTGCGTCGCCATTCTCGAGCGACGAAATCGTCGCGACGCGCAAATTCGTGCGTGCGCTGATATCGCTTTGGGTCCAGCCGCGCGCTTTGCGCGTCCGCCGGAGTGCCTCGCCGATCTGCTCGGCCGTTCGTGCTGTGAGGTTCATGATACGGTTCCTTTTGCGGCATAGCGTAAATAAAAGCAAATTACGCTGCAACGTAAACTATTTTATTTTACGTTATCGCGTGAAAATTCACATTAACGCCCCGCCAAATCCGCTTCCTCGTGCGCAAAGGCTGTCGCCATCTCCCTGATTTCGCTGTCCGGGGCCCCTAAGGATCAGGCGACGTTGCGCCAGGTGTTCTCTGCCAAGCCGCCCCGTGCGATCGAGTGTGCCGGCGTGTTTCAGCCCCTTCTAGTTAATCCAGGCCTCAACCTTTTTTCAATCTCGCGCGCTGCGGGAGGTCATCCAAGGCAATCTGCTCACCAACCGGGTCATCGATATCCCCCCAACCTATCAAGGGCCGAGCGCCTGCAATACAGCTGCGTAGGTGCCAATCTTAACGGCTGGGTTCCCGCTTTCGATCTTGGCGATGGTTTGCCGTGTTGTGCCAGCGCGCTGCGCGACAATCTCGGCGGTCAGTTTGCGGCGCAGCCGCGCAACGCGAATGTTTTCCCCAAGTAACTCGAGCTCCTTGCGCGCCGCCCTGGGCATTTTGATCGGAACGGCCATGTTGATATCTACAAGAAACGCTATGATCATATAGGTTATGCTGAGGTAACATTAATATCAATTTTTGCCGTTTAGAGTGATGTGCCGCTGGCCACAATCAAACCACATCATGTGTTGGCTCAGAAAAATCGAGCGGACGATGTTCGCAATTAGGAAATAAGGCCTTGATCATTGCAACAGCATCTTTCGGAGGATCGCTACGTAACCATCACCTTCTGGGGGCGGATTTGCGCTGACCTTGGCAGGGTCTTTCGGCTTGTCGGTTCATGAGCGAATCTTTGGACGGTTCACGTGCATACCGGCGCGGCGGCCCGCCGTCCCGCCGACATGGTGCTTCTCTCAAGCGTTGGTACGCCAAACCTGACGACTTTCTGTGTCGTATAGCGCGTGCTTCAGTCGTTCTTGATGCAGAACGGGCTGCATTGGCGTGGATCGGATCGCAGCTTGTGCCTGTCGTCAAGAACGGTCTTTGTCCTTCTGTTTTCTAAGGTCTTTGAGTTCAGCTAATCTCGCGCGGGTTTCGAGACGCTGCCGGCGAACTGCACGCTTAGTGGACACATGCTCGCGGGTATAGCGCCCATGTTTCAGCGCATTTTGATTGCCCTTTGGAGCACCTGAACCTTTGGCACCTCCGTGCATGCGGCACCTTTTGCGCCCCGAAACAGCGGGCGCCTGACACGGCGTTCCGTTGCGGGTCTGCGCGCCGCATCGCGGACTTTGGTGCATCGCAGCAGTATTGCGTTTGTGAGCCATTAACGTCGCTCCCCAAGACTCACCGTGCTCGTGCCTGCTTCAGAATGGCAGTGGCAAGTGGATCTTCTGAATTTGAAAAATCGCTTTCTCCAACCCATTGGCCACTGTTTTGCTCTACCTTGTCAGCGTCCGCTCTCATTCGCTCGATTTCCAAGAGTAGCTTTTGTTGTTTGAGCGTTTCAGTATCGCGTTTTTGGTCCAGAGCGTCTTGCCGCTGAACCTCGGTTTGGCTCTTCAGTTTTTGCATGCGGTGCCGATCGAGCTCTCTCATAAGATCTCTACTGAGTTTGAGGAAGCGCGCGGCCTCTTTGCTGAGTTCGAATTTTTGTTCCCGGGTCCTGTCCGATCGTGCGGCGGAAACCATAAGTTGTTTGCTAGTCTGATGTGCCATGATGATCTCCTGAACGAGCATCTCTTCGATCGGGTCAGTTGGAGCCAGACGCTGGTAGAGGTCTTGAGCAGCTGCAGCATCGCGGCGAAGAAGGGTGCTGTCAGATCCATGCCCCGCTGGGTCGGACCGGAATGACCACGTCATATAATTTATCGCTTCGTTTCGTCGGGCCTCGATATCTTCGTCGGTGAGGCCCCACCGCTCTTTAAATAGATCCAACTCGGATCTTTCGTCTTCAATAAGCTCTGGGAGATCGGCGCTCTCTGGCTTGTCCATCTGAGTTTGCTTTGTAATTTCGTCTTTGGCCATTTTTCTGTTCCATCTCTGTTCCTGTGTATTTGTGAGGGCTCTTTCAGCGTGTCCCCTTTTTGTTCTCATGTATAGAGTCATCATGGTCGTTATTTTTTACTGTGCATGGGGTTGAACTTTAATTTTTGAGAATTTTGCCTCCGCACCTCAATCGAAGGGCGACGCAGGCACGCAACTCCCGGGAATTCGACTCACTTGTGGAGCGGGCTCAGGGCGCGCCCTGACAAACACCATGCCGAATTCCGCTTGTTTGCCAGTCACACAGCGCCTTCTCAGGGGGGCACCGGTGCGCGCAGCTGCCACATCATCCGGCACACAGCCCCAGCTCAACGCCCTTTCCACCCGACATTTCCCCCTTTCCCTCCGCGCCCCATGCCATACCTTTCTGGCCCAAGGAGACCCCATGCTGCTCAAGATCGAAAACCTCACGAAATCCTACTCCGGCCCCGATGGCAGGGTGCCCGTGCTGCAGGGCATCAGCCTGTCGCTCGATGCGGGCGAGACGCTTGCGCTCACAGGCGAGTCCGGTTCGGGTAAGAGCACGCTTTTGCACCTGATCGGTGGCTTGGATCATGCCGACGGGGGGCGGATCCTCGTCGGCGGGCAGGAGGTTACGGCGCTGGATGATGCGGGGCGGGCGGCACTCAGGCGCGGGATGGTGGGTCTCATCTTTCAGCAGTTCAATCTCATCCCCTCGCTCACTGTGCGCGATAACATCCGCTTTCAGGCGCGGCTTGCGGGGCGCGAAGATCCCGCCTGGGCTGCCGCATTGACCGACGCACTGGGGCTGACCGAGCAGTTGACCAAATATCCTGAGGATTTGTCGGGCGGACAGCAACAGCGGGTCGCCATTGCCCGTACCATTGCGGCCCGTCCGGCACTTATTCTCGCCGATGAGCCCACGGGAAACCTTGATGAAGACACCGCCGATCGCGTCATGGATCAGCTGACCCGGCTCGTCGATGAGGCCGGTGCGACTTTGGTCCTCGTCACCCACTCGTCGGCGCTAGCATCCCGCATGGCGCGCCAATGCCACCTCAGCCATGGGCGCCTCTCGTGATCGCTGCGGCACTCTCCTCGCTTTGGTCCTATTGGCGGCGCAACCCGTTGCAGCTGGCAACGATGATTGGCGGGCTGGCGCTGGCCACCGCGCTCTGGTCCGGTGTGCAGGCGCTGAACACCGAGGCGCGTGCGAGCTATGATGCAGCAGCGGCTGTCGTGGGGGAGGGGCGGTACGATCAGCTTGTCCCACGCGCAGGTGAGACGCTGGATGAGGCGACCTATCTGGCGCTGCGGCGCGCGGGCTGGCAGGTCTCGCCGGTGCTCGTCGGGTCGTTGGACCTTGGTGAGGTGGCGCTGCATTTGACGGGCGTCGACCCGCTCACCCTTCCTGCAGGGGCCGGTGCGGCGGGGCAAGTGGCGGCGGTGCCACTGGCGCAGTTCCTTGCGGGCGAGGTGATGCTCGCGCACCCTGCCGATCTTGCGCAATTCGGCACGGCACAAAGTATCGACCTCATCGCCAGCCCTGCAATCACTCAGGGCATGGCGCTCGCGGATATCGGCGCGGCGCAGCGGCTCTTGGGGCAGGCTGGGGCGATCAGCCGTCTGGTGGTTGCGCCCGATCAGCCATTGGGCCGACCGCCGCTGGCCGAGGTTGCGCCGGAGCTGTTGTTGCAACCGGCGCAGGGCGGCTCGGATACCGCGCAGCTGACCGATAGCTTTCACCTCAATCTGACCGCTTTCGGCATTCTGAGCTTTGCGGTGGGGATTTTCATCGTCTACGGCGCGGTTGGGCTGGCCTTCGAACAGCGCCGCGCGATGATCAGGGCGCTTCGCACCATGGGCCTGTCGATGCGGTTTGTGGTGGTCCTTCTTGGGGCAGAAATCGCGGTGATCTCTCTTGTGTCCGGCGCCATAGGCGTGGTCTTGGGGTATCTTCTGGCCGCGAGCCTCCTTCCCGATGTCGCTGCGACGTTGCGCGGGCTCTACGGGGCGCAGGTGGCGGGCACCTTGCAGCTGCATCCGTCTTGGTGGCTCTCCAGCCTTGGTATTGCTCTACTGGGCGGCATTCTTGCCGCCGCCAGTGCGATCTGGCGCATGAGCCGCCTGCCGCTGCGCGCAGGGCGCGACCCTCAGGTTTGGGCGATGCAATCCGCGCGGGGGCAGCGGCTGCAACTGGTGCTTGGCCTCGCGCTCCTCGTCCTGTCGGGTGGCTTTGTGGTGGCGGGCGGGTCACTCCTTGCCGGTTTTGCCAGAGTCGCGGCGCTTCTGCTGGGAGCGGCCCTTCTCCTGCCGCCTCTTCTGGAGGTCGCCCTACATGTCGCGCAGCGTCGGGCGCGGAGCGTCACCGCCGAATGGTTCTGGGCTGATACCCGCCAGCAGTTGCCGCGCCTCGGGCTGGCCTTGATGGCGCTCCTGTTGGCGATCACGGCAAATATCGGCGTCTCGACAATGGTATCGAGCTTTCGGCTGACCTTTATCGGGTTTCTCGACCAGCGCCTGATCGCCGAGGTCTATGTCAGCGCGGAAACCGATGCCCAGAGCGCGGCCATAGAAGCCCTCGCGGATGACGGGATAACCGTCCTGCCACTCCTCTCCGTTGAGACCCGCATCGGGCCGCAAAAGGTTGATCTCTATGGTGCACGCGTTGCTCCTGTTTATGAACAATACTGGCAGTTTCTGGCGCAGGACGGCGATGTCTGGTCCCGCGTCGCGGCGGGCGAGGCCGCGATCATCAACGAACAATTTGCCCGCCGTGCGGGCCTCTGGCCGGGGGACAGCATTCCCATTTCACCTACCGTGACACTCCCGATTGCCGGTGTGGTCGGTGACTATGGCAATCCGCTGGGCCAAGTCATCATCGGGGAAGAACTCTTCATCACGCTCTTCCCAGAAACCCGCGCCCGTCAGTTTGGCCTGATCGGGGGTGGCGCCGATGCGTTAATGGCACGGCTAGAGGCTGAGGCGGGCTTTGACCCCGCTCAAATGATCGACCAAACCGCGCTGAAGGCCGCCTCTTTGGAGGTGTTCGAGCGGACGTTCACAGTCACCTCCGCGCTCAATGTCCTGACCCTCGCGGTCGCAGGCGCGGCCATCCTCATGAGCCTCCTGACGCTGGCCAGTATGCGGGTGCCGCAGCTTGCCTCAGTCTGGGCTCTAGGCGTCACGCGACACCGGCTCGGCCAATTGGAGCTGGCCCGCGCGGTCGCCTTGGCCGTGCTCACCTTACTTTTCGCGCTGCCGCTCGGGCTCGCGCTGGCCTATCTCCTGCTCGCCGTGATCAATGTCGAAGCCTTCGGTTGGAAACTGCCCATGTATCTCTTCCCCGCCGACTACGCCCGCCTCGCGGTGGCATCCATCGGTGCGGCGGCGCTGGCGGCTCTGGTGCCTGCGCTGCGTCTGGCCCGCACCCCGCCCGCGCGGTTCCTTCAGGTCTTTGCCAATGAAACCTAGCGCCATCTTTCTCGCATTTCTGCTCGTGGTGCCAACCGTCGCCGCCCCGCAGGGCTTCGCTGGCATGGCGACGGCGGTTGAGGGCTTCAACGATCCGCGCCCAGCGCCGGCATTCAGCTTTCCCGCAGATCACGGCGCCCATCCCGACTACCGGATCGAATGGTGGTATCTGACCGCCAACCTGCAAGATGCAGCAGGGACGGATTATGGTCTGCATTGGACGCTGTTTCGCTCCGCCCTCGCGCCGGGTGACACTGGCGGTTGGGACAGCCCGCAGGTGTGGTTTGCACATGCGGCGGTCACCACCGAAGACGCCCATCTGACCGCAGAGCGCTTCGCCCGTGGTGGAATCGGGCAGGCGGGCGTCGAGATTGACCCGTTTGCTGCGTGGATCGACGAATGGACTCTCTCAGGGGAAACCCTTGATGCACTCTCACTAACGGCTTCTGGTGATGCGTTTGCATATGACATCACCCTTAACGCGAACGGCCCGCTCATCTTCCACGGCGGCGGGGGCTATTCGGTGAAGTCCCCCGAAGGGCAAGCCAGCTACTATTACTCGCAGCCCTCTTACGAGGTCACAGGCACGCTCACACTGCCGGGCGGCGATGTGGTCGTCACCGGCACGGCTTGGCTGGACCGCGAATGGTCGTCCAACCCGCTCAGCGCCGATCAGCAGGGCTGGGATTGGTTTTCTCTGAGCTTTGACACCGGTGAAAAGCTGATGGCCGCCCAGTTGCGCAGCGTCGATGGAAGCCGCTTCCGCTCCGGTACGTGGATCATGCCTGATGGCACGACCGAAAGCTTGGGGGATGACGCGCTGACCCTCACCCCCATTGCCAGTACTCAAGTGGCAGGGCGTGACTTACCCGTGGAATGGCGTATCGAGATTCCGTCAAAATCCGTCGATGTCTCATCCCGCCCACTCAACGCACAGGCGTGGATGGATGCCAGCATCCCTTATTGGGAAGGGCCGGTTTTTGTTACCGGCAGCCATTCGGGGCGCGGCTATCTCGAGATGACGGGCTATGAGGAGTGAGAGCTGAGCGAGAATAAACGCTGGTCAAGAAAAAGGGCACTGGCTTCCACCAGCGCCCTCAAATTCTCAAGGTTTA